>JBGSOU010000061.1:0-1577 GCA_041739025.1 Hyphomonas sp. | reverse complement strand
GCGGGCTGGGCGCACTGGCGATTGCGCGGGCGCAGGCGATGGGGCTCGAAATCCTGTCGCCGCTGGAGGATGCGAGGCGCGGCGGCCATGTCAGTGTCCGGATCGCGCAAGGCTATCCGGTCGTCCAGGCGCTCGCCGCGCGCGGCGTGATGGCGGATTTCCGTGCACCGGATACCGTGCGCTTCGGCTTTTCGCCGCTGTTCCTGTGTCATGAAACCGTGTGGGACGCGCTCGACGCGCTGGCCGACATCCTGGCGAGCGGAAGCTGGGACCAGCCGCAGTTTCATGCCCGCGCCAAGGTGACGTGAGGCGGCACCAACCCGCCCGGTCCTGATTGACGGCGCCTCTTATTGGCACTACGGATGCCACTTTATCGATCCCCCACTCAGGAGCCGCCACGCTTGAAGATTCTCAGAACGCCGGACGCGCAATTCGAAAACCTGTTCGGGTATGATTTCCTCCCGAACTTCATCACCGTGACGGCGGCGGACGGCACACCGCTGCGCATGCACTACCTCGATGAAGGTCCGCGCGACGGCGAGCCGATCCTCTGCCTGCATGGCCAGCCGTCCTGGAGCTATCTGTATCGCAAGATGATCCCGCTGCTGACCGCCGCCGGCTACCGTGTTCTGGCGCCGGACCTGATCGGCTTCGGAAAATCGGACAAGCCGGGCGCGATGGATGACTATTCTTATTCAGGCCACGTCGCCTGGCTCGACGACTGGCTGACCCAGATGGACCTGACCGGCCTGACGCTCGTGTGCCAGGACTGGGGCGGCCTGATCGGCCTGCGAGTCGCAGCCGGCCAGATCAACCGCTTCAGCCGCATTGTCGTCGGAAACACAGGCCTTCCCGGCACCGCGATGCTGACCGACGAGATGTCGGCCTTCATGGGCCAGATGTTTGCGGCCGTGCCGGTGCCGAACGCCGACATGGTGCGCGAGGCGTTCCAGTCCGGAGGACCGGGCGCGTTCCTCTACTGGGTAAAGTATGCCAGCGAGTCGCCGGATTTTTCGGTGCGCGATGTGTTCAAGCTGTTGTCGGGCATCAGCGACGAACGCGTTCTGGATGGCTATGTCGCTCCGTTCCCGGACGATACCTACATCGCCGGCGCCCGGAAGTTTCCGGCGCTGGTCCCCCTGCTGCCGCAGCACAAGGACGAGCGGCTCGCCAATGACCGCGCCTGGTCGGTGCTCGAAGCGTTCAAGGGCCGCACACTGATCGCGTTCAGCGATGGCGACCCCGTGACCAAAGGTGGCGATGCGATTTTCAAGGCCCGGATTCCGGGTGCCGATTGCGTTACGATCAAGGATGCCGGACACTTCCTTCAGGAGGACGCTCCGGAGGCGTTTTCGACCGCCATCATCGACTTCATGAAAAAAGCCTAGAAACAACGGGGAAGCGCAAATGAAACGGATCCTGCTGATTGGCCTCGCGGTCATTCTTGGCCTGGGGGCCCTTGCATACGTCAAGAAGACGTCGATCATCCTGTTTCTCGCCAGCCGTGCGGAACGCCCCGAGATTGCGCCAAACCAGCCGGTGGCCTGGCAGCAGGGGCCGGCGGAGGCCGCCGCGCC
>JBGSOU010000036.1:0-1934 GCA_041739025.1 Hyphomonas sp. | reverse complement strand
GCCACCGCCCACCCGCTGGCGACGCAAACCGCGCTCGACGTGCTGAAAGCCGGCGGCTCCGCCGTCGACGCCGCGATTGCCGCCAACGCCATGCTCGGCCTCGTCGAACCCACCGGCAACGGCATCGGCGGCGACCTCTTTGCCATCGTCTGGGATCCGGAGACGCAGCAGCTTTACGGCTATAACGGCTCCGGCCGCTCCGCGATGGACGCCACCCTCGCCGACGCCCAGGCCAAGGCCGATCAGTTCCGGGACGGCAAGACGCTGCCCTCCTACGGCACGATCTCGGTCACCGTTCCCGGCGCCGTGGACGGCTGGTTTGCGCTGCACGGGAAGTTCGGCAAACGTCCGATGGCGGACAATCTCGCGCCGGCCGTCAGATATGCCCGCGAAGGCGCGCCGGTTCCGGAAATGATCGCCTGGTACTGGTCGCGCGGCGAAAGCCGATTCGGCCCGGCGCATGAACGCGGCGAGCTGGAAGAGTTCGAGAATGCGAAGAAGCTGTATTTCAGTCCGGCCCCGGTGGCCGGATCGCTGTTCCGCAATCCGGACCTTGCCAACACGCTGGAAATCATCGGCAAGAAAGGCCGCAACGAGTTCTATAGCGGCATCATGGCCAAGAACATGGCCGCCTATTTCGGCCGCATCGGCGGCCAGCTCGACTATGACGATTTCCGCACGCACAAGGGCGAATGGACCCAGCCGATCTGCGTGGAGTATCGCAGCGAAGTGAAAGTCTGCGAGCTCGGTCCCAACACGCAAGGCGTCGCCGCGCTGCAGATGCTCGAGATGTTGGAGCGCTTCGACCTCAAGTCCATGGGTTTCGGCTCGCCCGATGCCGTCACCGCCATGGTCGAGGCCAAGCGCCTCGCCTTTGCCGACCGCGCGCTCGGCTATGCCGATCCCGCCTTCTCGGGAATCGACCCGTCGATCTTTGTGGCGCCGGGCTACAATGCCAAACGCGCCGGAGCGATCGACATCAAGAAAGCCGCGCCGTCCGTTGCTCCCGGCACGGAGATCACCGATGCCGCCCTGCGCGACGGCGACACGACCTACCTCACCGTCACCGACAAGAACGGCATGATGGTCTCCCTCATCCAGTCCAACTATCGCGGCATGGGCTCCGGCCTCGTCGCCGATGGCATGGGCTTCATGTTCCAGGACCGGGGCGAACTGTTCAGCCTCGACCCGAACCACCCGAATGCTTTCGCGCCCGGCAAGCGCCCGTTCCACACGATCATCCCGGCCTTCGCCTTCCGGAAAGACATGCCGGGATGCCAGGTGCGCGCCGTCGCCATCGAGCAGGCCTGCCCGTATGAGCCCTGGCTCAGCTTCGGCCTGATGGGCGGCGCGCTGCAGCCGCAAGGTCATGTCCAGATCATCACCAACCTTGTCGATTTCGGCATGAGCCTGCAGGAAGCCGGCGACGCCGCTCGCTGGGAACATGATGGCGGCTGCGAGCCGACCGATGCTCTGGGTGCGGATTGTAACGCCGGCACCGGCAAGGTGATGCTCGAACGCGGCCTTGCGGACGCCGCCGCCGAGCTGCAGGCGCGCGGCTACACCGTCACCTGCTGCGAAGCCAACTATGGCGGCTACCAGGCCATCACGCGCGACTTCGACAACGGCACCTGGATCGCCGCCACCGAAATGCGCAAGGACGGCAGCGCCGACGGGTATTGACCTCCAAGCCCCTTCTCCCCTCGGGGAGAAGGGGCTAGGAAACGCGGCATGAAGAAGTCCGCCTCACTCCCGCCACCCGAAGCGCCCCGCGACTGCCCCCTCTGTCCGCGCCTCGTCGCTTACCGCGACGCGGTGCGCCTGAAACAACCGGACTGGTTCAACGGCGCGGTTCCGAGCTTCGGCAGCGACACGGCCGAACTCGTCATCGTCGGCCTTGCGCCCGGCGTCAGCGGCGCCAACCGCACCGGCCG
>JBGSOU010000564.1:0-3298 GCA_041739025.1 Hyphomonas sp. | reverse complement strand
CCGGTGCCGGGCGGCGTCGGCCCGATGACGATTGCCTGCCTCTTGCGCAACACCGTGCTCGCCGCTTGCGCGCGGCGCGGCTGGCCGGTGCCGGCGGGTCTGTGAGCCAGAGCTTCAGACCTCCGGATACGGAACTTTTCCGCACGCTCTGGGCGCGTCAGGAGGGGGGGTGCGCGCTGTGCGGCCTTGCGATGCCGGAAAGCCGGTTCGATCTCGCCCACGCCGCGCTCTGGAAGAAACAGCGCCCGACCTTCGACCATATCCGCCCGCGCGCTGCCGGCGGCAGCGACAAGCCGGACAATCTCCAGCTCGCCCATGCCGCGTGCAACAAACGCAAAGGTGCACGCGTCGAGTGACAGCGTGTCGCTGAAGCGGCCTAGCTGACCCGCTCGACCATCATGTGCTTGATCTTGGCGATCGCCTTCGCCGGGTTCAGGCCTTTCGGGCAAACCTGCGCGCAGTTCATGATCGTATGGCAGCGGTACAGCTTGAACGGATCTTCCAGATCGTCGAGCCGCTCGCCGGTCGCCTCGTCGCGGCTGTCGATCAGCCAGCGATAGGCCTGCAGCAGGGCTGCCGGGCCGAGATATTTGTCGCCGTTCCACCAGTAGGACGGGCAGGACGTCGAGCAGGAGGCGCACAGGATGCACTCATACAGGCCGTCCAGTTGCGTGCGGTCTTCCTCGGACTGGCGCCATTCCTTCTCCGGAGTGGGCGAGTCGGTTTTCAGGAAGGGCTGCACATAGGCGTGCTGCGCATAGAAATTTGTCAGGTCCGGGATCAGGTCACGGATCACCGGCAGGTGCGGCAGCGGGCTGATCGAGATCACGCCGCCCGGCAGGTCATCGAAGCCCTTGGTGCAGGCAATCGTGTTGCGCCCGGCGATGTTCATGGCGCAGGAACCGCACACGCCCTCGCGGCACGAGCGGCGGAAGGCCAGAGTCGGGTCGATGGTGTTCTTGATGTAGAACAAGACGTCGAGGATCATCGTCCCCGCCTTGTCCATGTCCACCCAATAGGTGTCCCAGCGCGGATTGGTCTTTTCTTCCGGGCTGTAGCGATAGATGCGGAACTCGCGCAGGTTCTTGGCGCCCTGCGGCTTGGGCCAGGTTTTGCCCTTCTGGACCTTGGAGTTCTGGGGGAGGGTAAGCTGGACCATGTGGCGTTCCTGAATAAATCCCTGAATTAGTGGGCGCGGCGGCGGGCGGTGATCACCGCGCCGTCCGTCACGCTGTATCCGAATCCATATCCGCCCTGGTTGACCACGCCCTTTTCGGAATGTCCGCTTACGGAGGGGAGTATGGAAATCACGTCATAGCCTTCTTCATGCAGCCTGTTGCAGGCCGTCTCGATCTGGGCGCTCAGGTCCAGCAGGTCCGCCTGTTGCGGATCATCCACCAGCTTCATGCCCCGGCCGAGCAGTTTCTTCTCTTCCTTCTTCAGCCTTCCGGCGCGAACCCAGACGGACTTGTATTCACTCATCCCTCCCTCCGCGCCTGAAGACTGGCTTCAATCAGTATACCCGCGCTTTCGGTTTGATGTACTCGATCTCGTTCGACATCGTGTACTCATGGACCGGGCGGTAATCGATGGTCACCTTGCCGGCGCCATCGACCCAGGCCAGCGTGTGCTTCATCCATTTCTCGTCATTGCGCTCGGAGAAGTCCTCGCGGGCATGGGCGCCGCGGCTCTCTTCTCGGTTCGCGGCCGAGTTCACCGTCACGGCCGCCTGGCAGATCAGGTTGTCGAATTCGAGCGCCTCGATCAGGTCGGTGTTCCAGATCATCGTGCGGTCTTTCACGTCGATGCCGGGCAGTTTCTTGTAAACGTCCTCGATGGCGTCCACGCCGTCCTTCAGCACCGATCCCATGCGGAACACGGCGCAGTTGGATTGCATCGCCTTCTGCATCTCGAGGCGCAGCTTGGCGACCGGCTGGTCACCGGTTGCATTGCGCAGCTTGTCGAAGCGGGCGAGGTGCGCATCGGTCGATTTCGCAGTCAGGTCGGGCTGGTTGGCGCCGGCGTCCGTCGTCGCGCCGCAGCGCAGGCCCGCCGCGCGGCCGAATACGACGAGGTCGATCAGCGAGTTGGAGCCCAGACGGTTTGCGCCGTGTACGGACACACAGGCCGCTTCGCCCACAGCCATCAGGCCGGGCACGACCGAATCCGGATCGCCGCCCTTCTTCGTCAGCACTTCGCCGTGGAAGTTGGTCGGGATGCCGCCCATGTTGTAGTGAACCGTCGGCAGCACCGGGATCGGCTCCTTGGTCACGTCCACGCCGGCAAAGATCTTTGCCGTCTCGGAAATGCCCGGCAGGCGCTCGTGCAGCGCTTCGGGCGAGAGGTGGTTGAGGTGCAGGTAGATGTGGTCTTTCTCGGGGCCGACGCCGCGGCCCTCGCGGATTTCCATCGTCATGGCGCGGCTGACGACATCGCGCGAGGCAAGGTCCTTGGCCGACGGCGCATAGCGCTCCATGAAACGCTCGCCTTCGGAGTTCGTCAGGTAGCCGCCTTCGCCGCGCGCGCCTTCGGTGATCAGGCAGCCGGAGCCGTAGATGCCGGTCGGGTGGAACTGCACGAATTCCATGTCCTGCAGCGGCAGGCCGGCGCGCAGCACCATCGCGTTGCCGTCACCGGTGCAGGTGTGGGCCGAGGTGCAGGAGAAATAGGCGCGGCCATAGCCGCCGGTGGCGAGGATGGTCTTTTGCGCGCGGAAGCGGTGCAGCGTGCCGTCGTCGAGTTTCCAGGCGGTCACGCCGCGGCAGACGCCCTCATCGTCCATGATCAGGTCAAGGGCGAGGTATTCGATGAAGAATTCGGTCTCTTCGCGCACGCACTGGCCGTACAGCGTGTGCAGCATGGCGTGGCCAGTCCGGTCAGCGGCGGCGCAGGTGCGCTGCACGGGGCCTTCGCCGAAATTCTTGGTCATGCCGCCAAAGGCGCGCTGGTAGATCTTGCCTTCATCGGTGCGCGAGAAGGGCATGCCCCAATGCTCGAGTTCGTAAACGGCCGCCGGCGCGTTGCGCACGAGATATTCGATGGCGTCCTGGTCGCCGAGCCAGTCGGATCCCTTGACGGTGTCATACATGTGCCAGCGCCAGTCGTCCTGGCTCATGTTGCCGAGCGAGGCGGCGATACCGCCCTGCGCGGCCACGGTGTGGGAGCGTGTCGGGAACACCTTGGTGATGCACGCGGTCCGCAGGCCCGCCTGGGCCGTGCCGAGGGCTGCTCGCAGGCCCGATCCGCCTGCGCCGACAACGACGACATCATAAGTGTGGTCCGTCCAGGTATAGTTGCT
>JBGSOU010000550.1:0-6884 GCA_041739025.1 Hyphomonas sp. | reverse complement strand
TTCGGTCAGTGCGGTGCCGAGCGGGGCGACGGCGTGGCCAAAGCCGGCCTCGGCTAGGGCAATCGCGTCCATATACCCCTCGCACACGATCAGACCGCCGCCTTCGCCGGCGCCCAGCGCCTCCCGGGCGGCGCGGTAGCGATAGAGCACGGTCGATTTATGGAAGAGTTCGGTATCGCCGGAGTTCAGGTATTTCGGCTTGGCGTCCGGCGTCAGGCCCCTGCCCCCGAAGGCGATCACGGCGCCGCGCACATCGGTGATGGGAAACATCAGGCGGCCGCGGAAAAAGTCGAACGGTTCACCGCCCTTGTCGCTTTCCTTGATCAGGCCGGTTTCGACGAGTTCCCTGTCGGTGAACCCTTCGGCCTGCAGGTGGGCGCGGGTCCGGCGCCAGTCATCCGGGGCATAACCGAGCCGGTGGCGTTTCCAGGCGGCCGGATCGAGGCCCCGGCCTTCAAGGTAGGCGCGCGCGGCCGTGCCCTCGCTGGACCGGAGCCGGTCCTCGAACCAGTTCGCGGCGGCTTCGCAGGCGGCGACCAGGCGTTTGCGGTGGTCATATTCTTCAACGGCCTGCGGGCTGGCTTTCGGCAATTGCATGCCGGCTTCTTCGGCCAGCTTCTCGACCGCTTCCATGAAGGAGATCCGCTCGGTCTCCATCACGAAATTGATGACGTCGCCGCCGGTGCCGGAGGAGAAGCATTTGAAGATGCGCTTCTGGTCATTGACGTAGAAGCTGGGCGTTTTCTCGTTGGTGAAAGGCGACAGGCCGACCCATTCCTTGCCCTTTTTGGTCAGCTTGACCTTTCGCCCGATCACGTCCGACGGACGGATGCGGGCTTTCAGCTCCTCTACGAAGCCGTCAGGAATGCGGACGGGCTGGGACATGATGGCCAGTCTACTGCGTCCACGCGCCAGGGGAAACGCCGCAAATGTCCGAACCCCCAAAGAATAGGGTCCCGTGGGACGGCAAGACTGAAATGAGTCAGCGCGCCTTGCTGAGGGCCGAGCGGACGACCTTGCCCGCGCTGGCGGCCTCGATCAGGCCGGGATAGCGATCCTTGAGCGCCGTGACGCAACGCCCGAGGTCCGTCAGCTTCGACGCGCCGAGATCTTCGACGATCTGCTTCACCGCAATCTCCAGCGCCTTGCCGGCCAAGGGCTTGGGCAGGAATTGCTTGATGATGGCGATTTCCTCACGCTCGCGGATCGCGTCCTCGATGCGGCCTTCATCGTCATGTTCGCGGGCCGAGGTCTCGCGCTGGAGCACCAGTGTTTCCAGCACGCGGCGCACATCCTCGTCCGGGCATCCGGCGCCCTGGCCCCGGCCACGCGCACACACATCCCGGTCACGGATCGCGCATTCGATGAGACGCAGGGTGGCCCGCTTTGCCTCATCGCCGATGGAATCCGATTCGTCCCTGAGTGCCTGTAAGATGCGGGCCCGGAGGCCCATACATGCTGACACGTCTTCGCGGCCCATGCCGTCCAATGCCTTTCTACGCCCACACTCGAAGCACTCTGCTTGACGGTGCGGAGACTCAGCCCCAATAAGCGGCCAAGTTTTAGCCAGACTGGTTAACACCGAGTCAACCAAGTCAAGCGCGCTGAGGTATACGTTCGTTGAGCAAGAATCAAGATATGGACTCAGCCACCGGGGCGCTGGCCCTCGCCGATGGTACTGTATTTGCGGGGCATGGCGCCGGCGCGACCGGCATCAAGACCGGCGAATTGTGCTTCAACACGGCCATGACGGGCTATCAGGAGATCCTCACCGACCCCTCCTATGCCCAGCAGCTGGTGCTGTTCACCTTCCCGCACATCGGCAATGTCGGCGCTAATCCCGAGGATCACGAAGAGTCCACCCCGCCGGCAGCGAACGCGGCCCAGGGCGCCATTTTCCGGGAGCCGATTACGCCGCCGTCGAACTGGCGCTCGGCGGAGCCATTCGGCGCCTGGCTCGCCCGGAAGGGCATCATCGGCCTCTCGGGGGTCGACACGCGCGCCCTGACCCGCCGCATCCGCGAGCTGGGCATGCCGAAAGCCGCCATCTGTCACCAGCCGGGCGGCAAGATCGACTTCCAGGCCTTGATCGCCGCCGCGCAGGCCTGGCCGGGCCTCGACAATGCCGACCTCGCCGCCGATGTCGTGCAGGAAGAGTCCTTTGAACATACCGAGGGCCTGTGGACGCCGGAAAACGGCCATGTCGCCATGGGCAATGCCGAGTTCCATGTCGTGGTCGTCGATTTCGGCGTGAAGAAGAACATCCTGCGCAACCTGGCGAATGCCGGCGCGCGCGCGACCGTGCTGAACGGCAACGCAACCGCCGCCGACGTGCTGGCGCTGAAACCGGACGGCGTCGTGTTCTCCAACGGTCCCGGCGATCCGGCGGCGACCTATCTGCGCTCCGGCGCGATGATCTGTGATCTGATTGCCTCCGGGATCCCGATCCTCGGCATCTGCCTTGGCCACCAGATGCTCGCCCTCGCGCTCGGCGCAAAGACGATGAAGATGGCGCAAGGCCATCACGGCGCCAACCATCCGGTGAAAGACCTCGCGACCGGCAAGGTCGAGATCGTCTCGATGAACCACGGCTTTACCGTGGATGTCGCCACCCTTCCCCCGGGCGTCACCGAAAGCCACCGCTCGCTGTTCGACGGCACGAATTCCGGCCTCGCCGTCGAGGGCAAGCCGATCATCTCCGTGCAGCACCACCCCGAAGCCTCGCCCGGCCCGCAGGACAGCTTCTACCTGTTCGAACGCTTCGCGGGACTGATGCGGGATTATCGCGGGAAGTGAAACCGGCGGCGAAATGAAAGGCTTGCTTCATGTGTGGCCGCTTCTTTCGTGAAGGTGTGACCTGGGCCGAATACTTCGCGGCGCTGAACATTCTGGGCGATCCGCCGGCGGGCGTCGAGCCGCCGGAAACGACGTACAATGCCGCGCCGACGCAGATCCATCCCGTCGTGCGCCTGAACGAAGTGACCCGGGCGCGCGAGATGGTGCCGATGCAATGGGGGCTGGTGCCGTCCTGGTGGACGAAGCCCTTGTCGGAGAAGAAGTTCACCACGATCAACGCCCAGTCCGAAACCGCGCACGAGAAGCCGGTATTCCGGGGCGCCTTCCGGCACAAACGCTGCCTCGTGCCGATCTCGGGCTATTACGAATGGTCCGTGAGCGGAAAGACCAAGACGCCGTTTGCCTTCAAGCTGAAGAACCGGCGCTGGTTCTGCGTGGCCGGCCTTTGGGACGCCGCGCTGATCGACGGCTCCGAACTCCAGACCTTCACGATCCTCACGACGAAGCCGAATGATTTCACCGCCGGAATCCATGACCGGATGCCGGTGATCCTCTCGCCGGAAAACTATGGATGGTGGCTCGATCCCGCGAAGGGCGATCCGGCGCCCCTGTTCGAGCCCTTCCCCAACGAGGACATGATGGCCTGGCCGATCGGCGCCGCCGTCGGCAATGTGCGCAACAATTATCCCGAGCTTCTGGAAGAGGTTTAGGCGAGGCCCCGCAGCAGGCGTTCGAAGGTTTCAAACACCTCGTCCTCGGTGATGTCGGGACTGCCGGAGGACAGCACGAAGCCGGCCCCGTTGAGGGCCGCCTGAAGCATGATGGCCGCTGACTTTGACAGGCGAAGCGGAAAGCGTCCGGCCCGGGCGAGGTAGTCGGTGCCGCGCGTCATGTTCTCGGCGCCGAGTTCGAAGTCGAGCCTGTGCCAGCGCTCCATGCCCAGCACGGCGGGGCCGTCGATCAGCACGATCCGCTGGTAATCGGCGCGCTGCGACCACTCGAGATAGACCCGGCACCCGGCGAGGAAAGAGGCGTACGGATCCGTCTTCGACCGGCTCGCAATGGCCGCATCGCGCGCCTGCAGGTCCATTTCGATCTGCAGGGTTTTCCAGACGGCGAGGAACAGGTCTTCCTTCTTTTCGAAGTGATGGAACAGGGCGCCCTTTGAATGGCCCGCCTTCTCCGCGATATCCACAACACTGGTTGATGCATAACCGGTCGACGTGAACAGGTCCCGGGCCGCCGCGAGGATGGCCTCGCGCGTTTCCGCCGCCTGCTCGGTTGTGCGTTTGACCATGCAAATGCCTCTTGAGGCTTTATGATACCAGTGGTACGTATACTTTGTAACCGCAGATTTTTGCGGAAGCTACTGTACTCTTGCTCACACTCGAGTTTGCAGGCTGGGTGGGCCCGTTCGCGGGACCGGACTGCCAACCGGAAGCCGCGCCAGCCGCCTTAGGGCGTCGCTTGCGCGGCTTTTCTTTTGTCCAGCCGTCCTGCCCGCAAGACCTTCAGATCATGGCTCAGGTGCGCCTCGAAGTACCGGTCGCAGCCGAGGCAGGCGTTTGCGACCTCCCGTCCCTTGCCGTCGGTTGACACCGCGCGCGCCTGAAAATCCTGGCGGCTCCAGCCGGTGGCGATGCCCATGCCTTCAGGGTCGCCGGCGTTCAGTGCCTTGATGGCGGGCAGTGACGCCACACTGGCCAGTATGTCCTCCAGCCGCTCCTCGGCGAGCGAACCGAGCGGCGCCTTGGTCTTCAGGCAGCAGGGATAGACCGAGCCATCTGGCTCGATGGCCACCTCGCTGCCTGATTCGTGCAGCTTGAGAAAGTTCTTCCCGCCCGACCAGCGGGCGCAGAAATTGGTGGCGTAGCCGGCATTGGACAGGCCGTTGGCCCAGGCCCGGCCGCGCGGCCAGAGTTCGCCGATCCACAGGTCCGGCTGGGCGCCGAAGAACAGGAAGGCCGGCTGATCGCCCTGCGGGCGTGCGGCGGGGTCCGGCGATTTCAGCTTGTCACTCTTTGCGCCGCCAAGGGAGATTTCCGTCACGCCCTGTCCGGCCATCATGGCGCGGATGCCTTGCATGAAGCGGAACTTGCGCTCGCCTTTCATGCCGACGTGATAGTCGTCGATCGAGGCAATCGCGATCGTGGTGACGCCGCGCGACAGCATCGCATCGATGTATTCGGGTTTCAGGACGTCTCCGGTGGTCTGAACCGACACGCGCGGCGGCGCACCCGGCCAGCGGCGCCGGATCGCCTCGAGCACAGGATAGAACAATTCCTCGCGCACGCCGTCGATCAGCAGTTCACCGCCCGCAAGGATCAACTGGGTGGGCTGGCGCGCGCCGCCGGCTTCGTTCCAGCTCATGTCGTCCGGGAGATTGGCGAGGATCGCCTCATAGGCCCGCTGCCCCTCGGCCACGACATCCGTCAGGGCGCCGCGCACATAGGGCCGGAAGCGGTCGTCGTAACAATGGGCGCACTTGCGGTGGCAGGCCCAGGTCAACACCCAGTACAATGATTGCATGCCGGCCCTGTCCTCTGGATCTTTGGCGTTGAGGCTAGAGCCGCTCCCCATGAGCGTCCAGACACCTCACGAAGGCGTGACTGTTGCGCGGCGTTCAGGATGCGGGCGCTAAGTGCGGGCGCAAGGGAGGGGGACGTTCGCGTCGCCCAATTCTGGGGAATGGCCCTTGGGCGGCCTCTGCTTCCGGCAGGGGCCGTTTTCCGTTCCGGGGGTCAGCGCAGGGCGCCGCAGCGCGCCTCGTACTGGGCGATGGCATCCGGCATCCACGTGCGGAAATTCTCGGCGCGGGTCTCCGAGGCCGGGTGCGTGCTCATCCATTCCGGCGGGCGCTGGCCACCGCCGATTTCGCCCATCCGCTCCCACAATTCGGGCGCCTCGCGCGGGTCATAACAGGCGCGCACCAGCAGATCGAGACCGATCTTGTCGGCCTGCATTTCATGTTCGCGCGAGAAGGCGAGGAAGCCGCCCTGCGCCGCGACGCCGAAGGCCTGCATGACCATCTGCTGCTGGCTGGCGCTCAGGTCGCCCAGACCGACGGCCACCGCCATCTGGCCGATCTGCAGCACCTGCTGCGTGCTCATGCGTGCCGCCCCGTGGTGGGCCAGCGCGTGACCGATTTCATGGCCCATCACGACCGCCAGCTTGTCGGTATCGGTCACGTCTTCCAGCGAGACGCGGCCATCATAGTTGCCGGTGATATCGAGGATGCCGGTATAAACGGCCACATAGCCGCCCGGCAGGCAGAAGGCGTTCGGCGTCGCCGAGTCGACGACGTAATAGGTCCAGTCAAACTGGTCGACGACGCCGGGCATGTCATAGCCCTCGGCGCGGTATTCGTTTTCAAGCTCGCGCGCGGCGGCCTGCAGACGCTCGCCGATGTCCCGGACGGTCTCGGTGAGGGCGCGCGCCTCGCCGGTGCAGCTGGCCGCATCGGCGCAGAGCACGGCGTTGCCCTGGCTCTGCTCCTGCTGGAGGATCTGCAGATAGGACTCCTGGCCGAGCTGGATCTCCTTCTGCACCGAGATCGTGTTCAGCTGCTTCTTGCCGGGCGCGAAGGGCACGTCTTTCTGGTTCGACTGCCAGTAGATGAAGAGGCCGGCGAGCGCGATGAGCAGGATGCCGAACCGTCCCCGGAACAGATCCCCGAGTCCGTTGGCACGCACGCGGCCGGTTTCGCGTTTCATCGACAGCGCTCCTTGGTCGGCGGGTCAGCCCGCCTTTGTTAAACGAGCCCTGAAGCAAGGGAAAGCCGCATGCGCCGGGTTTGCGGTCCCGGCCCTGCGGCGCTATGTGAAGACGCATGAGCGAAACCCAATCCCCCCCGAAACTCGAGATCCGGATCATTCCGGTGACCCCGCTGCAGCAGAACACCTCGATGATCTGGTCGACAGAGACGCATGAAGGCGTGTTCGTGGATCCGGGCGGCGACATCGACCGGCTGATGGGCGCCGCCGAGCATTTCGGCGTCAAGATCGTCGCGGTCTGGCTGACGCACGGCCACCTCGACCATGCCGGCGCCGCCGCCGCCGTCGCTGAGCGCACCGGCTGCCCCGTGATCG
>JBGSOU010000543.1:0-2910 GCA_041739025.1 Hyphomonas sp. | reverse complement strand
CGGCGCTGGCGAAGGCCGGCGCGCCGGTGCGGATCGTCTAGCTATTCGGCGAAGGTCGCGCGGCGTTTCTGCATCTCGGCCATCACCGCTTCGATCTGGTTCGGCGTGCGGATCACCTTCAGCTGCTCGGCGCTTTCGAGGGCGAGGAGCTCGGCGTCGGTGGCATCGGCCATCGCATTGCAGAGCCGCTTTGCGCCGCGCATCGCGGCCGGATGCTTGCCGGCCATCACCTTCGCCAGCCAGAAGGCATCTTCGAGCGGCGTGTCGGACAGTTTCGTGGCAAATCCGAGGGCGTGCGCCTC
Organism: Hyphomonas sp.; assembly: GCA_041739025.1. Classification (GTDB taxonomy): domain Bacteria; phylum Pseudomonadota; class Alphaproteobacteria; order Caulobacterales; family Hyphomonadaceae; genus Hyphomonas. The sequence goes on along the minus strand of JBGSOU010000543.1, from coordinate 2,608 downwards.
GCTGCCCTTGAACTCGCGGTTGGTATAGGTCAGCTCACGGATCACATCGTCGCGGACATTGCCGCGCCAGAGCGGAAAGCCCGCCATGTCCGGCACGAGGCCCCATTTCATTTCCATGATGGCGCAGCGTGTATCCGGGTGGATGATGCGGATGTCGGCGCCCGACATGATCTGGAACCCGCCGCCAAAGGCGACGCCGTGGACGGCCGCGATGACCGGCACCGGCAGTTCGCGCCAGCCCCAGGCGACATGCTGGGCGAGGTTGGCCAGGCCGTGGCTGCGGCTGCCGAGATTGCCGGTGGCGCCTTCGCCTTCCTTCTTTCCGTCGCCCGGCTGCGCCATCGAGGAGAGGTCCAGCCCGGCGCAGAAGGCGCGGCCTTCGCCGGAGAGCACGACGACCCGCAGGCCCTTCATCTCCTTCAGCCGGGCGATCGCCTCGGCGATGCCGGCGAACATCAGGTTGTCGAGGGCGTTCATCTTGTCGGTGCGGACAAGGCGCACATCGGCGACACCGTCTTCCAGCATCGTGATCGTCACGCGGTCTTTCATGGCATTTCCTCCGGATTCTTGACCTGAAGCTGGCGCCCTTCCGCTGCGGACGTCAAGCGCCCGCACGGGCCGCCCCTTCTCGCGGGCCGGAGATGCGGCTAAACGGGCGCCATGACACAGCTTGCCTCCCCTGCCCGTCTGGGCGCCGCGCTGGCCCATCTGGCCGAGACGATTGATGCCCGCGCCGCTGAAGGCGATGCCGGCAAGAGCTGGACCGCGAAACTGCTGGCCAAGGGGCCGGATGCCTGCGCCGCCAAGGTGGCGGAGGAAGGCGGCGAACTGGCCGACGCGGTGCGCAGCGAGAGCGATGCAAGGGTGGCGAGCGAGGCGGCGGATGTGCTCTACCACGTGTTCGTCGCGCTCCGGTCGCGCGGCGTGAGCCTCGATGATGTGGCGGCGTCGCTGGAAGCCCGGCAGGGCACCAGCGGAATTGACGAGAAGGCGGGGCGCGACAAGGCCTAGCCGGTTCAGGACGTGTCCATCCCGGCCCAGTCCGCCGGGCGGGCGGTGTTACCTGATTTCCTTCGGCGCTTTCAGCCGTCGTTTGGTCTGATGGGTGTCGGCCTTGTCGCCGGTGGGTTTTTCGCCGCGCATGTAGTGGCGTTGCCAGCGTTCTTTCATCGCGGTCTGCTCGCCGTCCTTGAGGCGGGCGTTGAAGTCGGCGCGGCTGCCCCGCCAGGCTTCGTATTCCTCGACCAGGTCCGGGTTGGTGCGCATCAGCTTGCGCTCCGGCTCGATCTCCTCGAGGCGCTTGTGTTCCATCAGGGTGATGAAGGCGAAGGGTTCGCCCTTGCGGAAGATGACTTCGCCGGGCCGGGTCATCTGCCAGTTCATCGTGAAGGGAAAGGGCAGCCAGTCGGTTTCGACGAGGCCGGTGAGCGGCGCGATGCCGTCCTTCGGCCAATTGGGCGGGCCGGTCACCCAGACGCCCCAGCCGGGCGGCGTGCGGAAGAGATGGCCGGTGTGGAAGGTGACGATGCCGCGCATGAAATGGCTGTCGGCAAAACTGGCGATGGCGCGCGGATCACCGGTGGTCTTCAGCTCGATGTCCTCGATGCGCGTGCCGCCATTCCAGATGATCCTGATGTCGATCGGGCAGAGGATTTCCCAGCCCGTGGAATTGGCCATCGTCAGCGGCAGGCAGCGATAGGGGTGGCGGTCGACGAAGGCGTCCATCCAGGCGCGGTCGGACCGGCCGGGCACGATTTCCGGCGCGACATCGTAGATCTTGTAGCATTCGAGGCGCATGGGATGCAGGCCCTTAAGTCCTTGACGGGAACGGCAAGTCTTGGCGAATGGGGACCATGCAAGCAAGCCCTGAAGACCTGTTCGCCTATCTCGATGGTTTGGGCGTTTCCCATTCCACCGTCTGGCATGAGGCGATGTTCACGGTGGAACAATCCGGCGCGCTGAAGGCCGGCATGCCGGGCGCGCATACAAAGAACCTGTTCCTGAAGGACGCGGAGGGCACGCTCGTGCTGATTGCGGCAGAGGCGCATAACCCACTGAAGCTGAACCAGCTGCACAAGATCATCGGGACCAAGCGATTGTCCTTCGGGCCGGCGGACCTGATGACCGAAGTGCTGGGCGTGGTGCCGGGATCGGTGACGGCGTTTGCGCTGATGAATGATCGCAGGCGGCGCGTACGGTTTCTGGTCGATGCGGTGTTGGCGGCGGCGGAGGTCGTGAACTTCCATCCGCTGGTGAACACCGGGACGACGGCGATCTCGCAGGCGGATTTCCGGCGCTTTGTCGAGGCGACGGGACATGGGTTCGAGGTGGTGGATTTTTCGGTTTTGTGAGGGGCGCATTGCGCCTCGCCCCACCCTAGCCCTCCCCAAGATGGGGAGGGGACCGGTTGCATCCGGCCGATAGGTGACGCCCCCACAACAACTGAGCTGTCCCCTCCCCGCTTGCGGCAGGGGAATCGCATGTGACGATTTGCATTTGATCTTGAAGGGGATTCTTTTGTTTGGCGGCAGAGGAGAGCCGCCATGGACAAGCCGTCGCGTCGATTGACGTCGTTAGAGGACCCCCGGGGATCGAACACGGTTCACCG
>JBGSOU010000400.1:0-1916 GCA_041739025.1 Hyphomonas sp. | reverse complement strand
CGACGCCACCAAGCCGGCCGGTTGACCGCCGCGCGCAGGCGGGCGGCTTGCGCCACCAGGTGACTCAAGGTCTTCTGCCCGCCGAAGTCCGCAGGAGAAGTGCTGCATGATCCGTTCCTTGTTCGTCTCCGCCGCCTTGCTGTGGATGGCGGCCTGCGCCACGCCGCCCGCCGGTCTCACGCCGGAGAAGCAGGCGGCCGAAGCCGCCGCCATCACGGCGTTGCTTGAGGCGCAGGACCTTGCCTGGAATGCGGGCGACATTGACGGCTTCATGAAGGGCTATTGGCCCTCGCCGGACCTGAGGTTTGCCTCGGGCGGCACCGTGACGCGCGGGCATGCGCAGACGGTGGCGCGCTACAAGTCGACGTATGCCTCGCGCGAGCTGATGGGTACGCTGCACACGACCGATAACGAAGTCGTCCTTCTGTCGCCGGACGCCGCCGTGGTGCATGGTCGCTGGCGGCTGGAGCGGGACGGCGATGCACCGTCGGGCCTCTACACGCTGGTCTTGCGCAAGATGGAAGGTGAGTGGCTGATCGTGTCGGACACCACGACCTCGGCGGAATGAAACGCCCGGTCCGCGACCGGTTGTAGAGACAGGGGAATTTTCATGCCGCGCGCCACGCTGGATCTTGAAACCAGCACCTCAGCCGTTGAGGCCTTCCTCGAGCGCCGCAGCATGCGCACGACGATCACCACCCTGATCATCGCCAATGCGCTCGTGCTCGGCATCCTCACCTATCGTGCCTCGCTGTCGCCCGGCATGGTGGGGCTGCTGGAATTCCTCGACAACGCGATTACCTGGTTCTTCGTCGCCGAAATCGCGCTGAAGCTCTACGTCTACCGCTGGCAGTTTTTCCGGGATGGCTGGAACGTTTTCGACTTCAGCGTGATCGGCATCTCGCTTATTCCGGGAGCGTCCGCCTTCACGGTGCTGCGCGCGCTCCGTGTGCTGAGGGTGCTGCGTCTGCTGCGCTTTGTGCCGATGATGAAGCGCATCACGGAAGCGCTCCTGAAATCGATCCCCGGCATGGGCGCCATCGTGGCCGTCATCATCCTCGTGATCTATGTCGGCGCCGTCATGGCCACCAACATGTACGGAAACACCGACAATACAGAAGTCCGCGAGATGTTCGGTGCGCTGCCGGATTCCGCCCTGACGCTGTTCCAGCTGATGACGATGGACGGCTGGTCGGACATCCTCGGCACGGTGACCGACGATGGCCACCCCTATGCCTGGATCTTCTTCCTCATCTTCATCTTCGTCGGCAGTTTCGCCATCCTCAACCTGTTCATTGCGCTGGTCGTGGAAGCCCTCACCAACGAGCAGAAGGCGGCCCTCGACGAGCAGATGGTCTCCCTCGAGGCGGCCATCGAAGGGCGGATGCACGAGGCGGCGGCCTCCAGCGAAACCATCGAAGGCGCGCTGGAGCAGGTCGAGGAAGAGCTGGAAGAGGCCGAGACCGGGCGGGTGGAGATCCTGAACCTGCTGGTCGAGATGCGCGCCGAGATCCAGGCCTTGAAGAGCCTGATTGCCGAACGCGGCTCCTGACCGTCCCCGGCGCCGGACATGAACAAGGTTTAATGCCTGCCGGGGCAGATCAGCCCCACTTCACGCGGGTTTGAGAATCCGGTTCTGTCCAAGCGGCCGCTTTGCCTGCTATAGTTGCCAAAATGAGCCTCTGGACCACTCTCCTGAACAGTGGCCGGCGCCTGTTCGACAGCGGCCCGGAGCCGGACCTCGACAGCGCCGGAGCGGACGGGTGCGCCCCGGATCCCAATGATGTAGGCTTCACGGCCGCCGTCGTCGGCCTCGGCGCGAAGATGGCCGCAGCCGACGGCCTTGTCAGCGACAGCGAGATCATGACCTTCGCGCGCGTCTTCCGGGCGCCGCCAGAGGAGGCTGACAATGTGCG
>JBGSOU010000493.1:0-5745 GCA_041739025.1 Hyphomonas sp. | reverse complement strand
GACGGTGCCTCAGGAGACGCTGGCGTGCTTGACGCGCGTCTGGCCGAGGGCAGCGCGCGGCGCGAAGCGCTCGGCCATTATCTCGGCGGTACGCTCCACTATGGCGGCGAATGGTACTGGGGTGTTGACCGGCTGCATTATCTTGAAACGCGCTTAGCGGAGCTTGGGGCCTCCAAGCGGGGCGCAGGCGACGACGTGATCTTCGCCCCGCCGGTTTCGCCGTCCGGCAAGGCCATTGGCCCTGCGCCGACCGTGAAGCCTGAGCTGCACTACTATCTCTCGTTCAGAAGTCCGTACACGTATATTGTTGCGGCGCGCGCCAAGGCGCTGGCGGACGCCTATGGTGCAGAGCTGAAGCTTCGCTATGTCTTGCCGATGGTCATGCGCGGCCTGCCTGTGCCGCGGATGAAGAGCCGCTACATCACGTTCGATACGGCCCGTGAGGCGCGCCGGCTCGGGATTCCCTTCGGCAAGATCGCGGACCCTGTCGGAAAGCCCGTCGAGCGCGGCTATGCGATCCTGCCCTGGGCGCGCGCGCAGGGGCGCGGGTATGAATTCTGCCACGCTTTCCTCACCGGCGTCTGGTCGCAGGGCGTCGATGCAGGCAGCGATGGCGGATTGCGCCAGATCGTCGAGGCGGCGGGGCTCGACTGGCCGGGCGCACGCCAGCAGCTCGAAACCGATACCTGGCGCGCCGAGGCCGAAGCAAACCGCGCGGAAATGACATCGCTGGGTGTCTGGGGCGTTCCCAGCTTCCGGGTCGGCGACGTCATCACCTGGGGCCAGGACCGGCTTTGGCTGATTGAAGATGAACTCAGGAAACAGGCCGGATAGTCCGGATCAGGAGGATTGAAGAAATGGATGTCGTCAACGAAGTATTCCCGACCGATCCCGCCCGGTTTCAGGCGATGATGGAGAAGGGGCCTGAGGGTCCGATCTTCATGGTCAACCTCCTGAAGTTCAAGGACAAGGCCGAGTATGAAGATGGCCGGGATCCGGACATGTCGGGCCGCGAGGCCTACATGATCTATGGCCGGGCCGTGGCTGAACTCCTGCCGAAGTTCGGCGGGCGCGGTATCTTTGCCGCCGACGTCACCTTCCTCGCGCTCGGCCAGGTCGAGGAACTCTGGGATGAGGTCGCCATCGCGATGTATCCGGACCGTGCCGCGATGGTGCGCATGTCGCTCTCGGAAGAGTGGCGCGCGATTGCCGTGCACCGCGCCGCCGGTCTGAAGGGCCAGTTGAACATCGAGACGGTGCTGCCGAAAACGGCGGTGGCCTCTCCTTTCCTGGAAATGATCCTGAAATCGGAAGGTGGGCAGCCATGACGGTCTTGCGTTGGGTGTTGATTGCGGCTGCGGGGCTTGCCGCCGCTGCGTTCGCGGGCAGTTTCCTGTTTCGCCTGCAGATTTCCGAGTTTCTGTTCGAGCGGGCGGTGCAGGCAAATTTCACGGTCGACCGCGCGGGTGACCTGGGTGACGGCTTGCACGTGTTCGTGTGCGGCGCGGGAACGCCCTTGCCTGATCCCAAACGCAACGGGCCTTGCATGGCCGTCATCGCCGGGCCGCATCATTTCGTGATCGATGCCGGATCGGGCGGCGCGCGCACCATGATCCGCATGGGCTATCCCATCGGCGAGATCGACGCGATCCTGCTGACCCATCTGCACTCGGATCATATGGACGGCCTCGGCGAGCAGCTGATGCAGGCCTGGGTGAATGGCGGGCGCGATACGCCGCTGCCCGTTTACGGTCCGCCCGGCGTCGAGGAACTGGTGGCAGGTTTCAACGCGGCCTACCGTATCGACGGCACCTATCGAACGGCGCACCATGGTGCAGACATCGCCAACCCGGATGGCCGGGGCGGCGCGCCGGTGCCGATCATCATGCCAAAGGGGCCCGGCGGGCAGACCGTGATTTTCGATCAGGATGGGGTCAAGGTGACCGCATTCCGTGTCAATCACCAGCCTGTCGAGACGGCTTATGGTTACCGTGTGGACTACAAGAACCGGTCGGTCGCGTTCAGCGGTGACACCATTTACGACGCCAATCTCGTGGCGGCTTCCACCGGCACGGAGATCCTCTTTCACGAGGCGCTGAACCGCGAGATGGTGTTGCGGATGCACGATGCGGCCGAGGCGGCAGGCCGCTCTGGCCTTGCGCAGATCCTCAACGACATCCTCACCTACCACGCCACGCCGGAAGACGCCGCGCGTTCGGCGACTGAGGCTGGCGTACGCCGTCTGGTTTTTTACCATACCATCCCGCCGCTCCCGACGCGTGCGCTCAACGCCTTGTTTCTGAAGGATGCGAAGGGTAAGTACGCGGGTCCAATGGATGTCGCCGAAGACGGTCTCATCTACGCATTGCCGGCCGACAGCCGCGAGATAAAAATCACAAGGGCCTTCTGAATGACCCAGTCCAAAGTCGTGCCGCTCGACACCGCTGCCTCCAAGGTCGAGCCCGCCGATGGCCGCCGCCAGCGCAGCGAACGCAGCCGTGCACAGATCATCGAAGCGATGTTCCAGCTGATCCGCGAGGGGGACATGAGCCCGAGCGCCGCCAAGGTGGCCGAGCGCGCCGAAGTTGGGCTGCGCACGGTGTTCCGGCACTTCGAGGACATGGACAGCCTGTATGTCGAGATGGCTGAGCGCATCACGGCGGAGATCATGCCGAAGATCCTCGCGCCCTTCGAGGCGCGTGAATGGCGTGACCGGCTGATGGAACACCTCCATCGCCGTATCGACATCTACGAGCACATTCTTCCGGTACGCGTGTCGGCCAACATCCGCCGCTTCCAGTCTCGATTCCTGATGGAGGAATACCGGCGCAATCTGGTGATGGAGCGCTCGGCGCTGCACGCGGTGCTGCCTGAATCGGTGAATAAGGATCCGGTCCTGTTCGCTGCCATCGAGACGGCGGTCAGCTTCCAATCCTGGCGCCGCCTGCGGCAGGATTCCGATCTCTCCTGCGAACAGGCGGCTGATGTGTTCCGGCTCACCATGGAGCGTCTCGTCGCGCCATGATGCGCTGGCCGGCGGCATTGACGGCGCTGCTTCTGGCGGCCTGCAATGAGGCAGTGCCGGATCATCCGGCTGCGGATCAGGCCAGGGCGGCATGCGGGCTGGACGCGCAGGCGATCGGCCAGTTTGTGAGCCTTCCGTCCGGGCGGTATACAAAGGGCGCCTTTGCGCTCTATCCGGAAGAGGCGCCCGAGATGGTGCTGCATGTCGATGGTTTCGACATCCAGGCCCATGAAGTGACCAACGGCCAGTTTGCCCGGTTCGTGGCAGAAACCGGCTACGTGACCGATGCCGAACGTGGCGCGGCGGAAGGCCGGCCAGGGGCTGGCTCAGCCGTGTTCCGGATGCCGACCGGCCTCGCGGGTGATCTGGATCGCTGGGTGCTGGTTGCCGAGGCGAGCTGGCGGACGCCCGAAGGTCCGGGTTCGGACATCGAGGGCCGTGAGACGGATCCGGTGGTGCACGTCACGCTCGCCGATGCGCGCGCCTATGCCGAATGGGCCGGCGGGCGCCTGCCGTCCGAAGAAGAATGGGAATATGCCGCGACACTCGGCCTCGCAAATCCGGCGAAACCCGTGTCCGGCGCGTATGCCGATGACGGCGCGCCGGTGGCCAATACCTGGCAGGGATTCTTTCCGTTTGCGGATAATGCCGTTGACGGGTTTTCGGGCCGCGCGCCGGCCGGATGCTTTCCGCCCAGCGCAGCCGGTCTGTACGACATGATCGGCAACGTCTGGGAGTGGACCGACACGCCCTTCGGCGAGGGCACCCACACCCTCAAGGGTGGCTCGTACCTGTGCGCCGACAATTACTGCCGCCGCTACCGTCCCGCCGCCCGCCATCCGCAGGAGACCGACTTCTCCGCCAGCCATATCGGCTTCCGGATCGTCCGGGACGCTGGATCAGCCGCCCCGCGCCCGGCGAAGTGACAGCGCGAGCAGCATCGCCAGCACCGGAACACTGCCCAGCGTAACCCAGGCTTCCGGCGAGTGGTGCCCGCCAGCCAGCGGTGTGCCCTTGGGGCCCCACATGTTCCACGTGTGCAGCGCCCGCTCGATCACCAGCAGCGCCAGCGCCAGCGGCACCAGTGACCTGTACCGCAGGGATATGGCGAGCAAGAACAGTCCCCAGACGAACTGCGTTGTGCCTGCCCAGGCAAACAGGCTGATGATCGTATGTCTGCCTTGCGACAGGTCCAGCCCGGCGATCACGCCCGCCCCGCCATCCGGCAGGCCGATATGGATCAGTGCCGGGATGATCGTTCCTGCCGCCAGCACGGTCAGAGCCCAGGCCGCCAGCTTCCAGCCCCGATAGGCGTCATTGGTGCTGGGTGGCAACAACGACACTAGTTCGGCCACCAGACATACTCGTCGCCGGGTTCGGCCTTCTCGGCACCGGTCTTGTCGATGGCCACCGGAATGTCCGTGGTCGACGCATAAAGCGGGCCGCGCGCGCCGTCATGATGGCGGTCGAGCAGGGCCTGCAGTTCGGCCACCTTTTCGGGGCGGGCCTGCGCGAGGTTCGTCTTTTCGGCGGGGTCATTGGTCAGGTCAAACAGCCAGGACTTCTGCTGCTTGCCATCGACCTGCAGTTTCCATCCCCCCGCGCGCACGACATGGTACTGGCCGCTCTGCCAGAAGATGGCATCGTCTGTCCGCTCGACTGCGCCGGTTCCCTCCGCCAACGGAAGAAGGTTGCGCCCGTCAACTTCGACACCTGCCGGCAAGGGTGCGCCCGCTGCCGCAGCAAAGGTCGGCATCACGTCGATATGCGCCACCGGCGTGTCGATCACAGTTCCCGCCGGAATGCGCGCTGGCCAGCTGACAAACATCGGCACGCGGATGCCGCCTTCGAACAGCGTCACTTTCCAGCCCCGATAGGGATCATTGATGCCCGGCAGGCCAATATAGCCGGCGCCGCCATTGTCGCTTGAAAACACGATCAGCGTATTCTCTGCGAGGCCTTCCGCTTCCAGCTTTTCAACGATACGGCCGACACTCCGGTCCAGCGCCCGTAGCATCGCCGCATAGACGCGCAGGTGGTGAGGCTCGATATCGCCGACAGCCTCATAATCCTCCCGCGTCGCCTGGAGCGGCGTGTGGACACCCCAATGGGCGAGATAGAGGAAGAAAGGCCGGTTCCGGTTGGCCTCGATGACCTTCAGGGATTCATCTGTCCAGTAATCGGCGAGATAGCCGCCGGGTGCAAAGATTTCGCTGTCATTGTAGGTGGTGGAGAAATCGCCGCGGGCCCACAGGAACTTGTCGATCGGATCGAAATCCAGCTCCGCATTGACCACACCCGGATCTTCCGCAGGCAGATGAAGCAGGCCGGTCATCAGGAGGCTTTCGTCAAACCCCTGCGCGTTGGGATGGAACTCGCCCGCATTGCCGAGGTGCCACTTGCCGATATGCACCGTGTGATAACCGGCATCCTTCAGGACTTCCGCGGCGGTCACTTCCGAGCCGGGCAAGCCCTGATCGTTGAAGTCGGGTGCGGCGTCTGCGGCCTTGCGATCATAGGCGACCTTGGGCAGCCCCGTGTCTCTGGCATTGGCGAACATCGAGACGACGCGGCCCATGCCGTTGGGCGTTGGCGTGAATTCAAAACCCGTTCGCGTCGGATAGCGCCCCGTCAGCAGCATGGCGCGCGAGGGCGCGCAGGTGCCTGTGCCGGCATAGGCCTTGGAGAAGATGGCGCCGCGCGCCGCGACGGCGTCGATA
>JBGSOU010000459.1:0-2550 GCA_041739025.1 Hyphomonas sp. | reverse complement strand
GGTGCCCAGCGCGTCGAAGGCGGCGCCGGTCAGGGAGATGTCGGTCAGGCGGCATTGCAGCTGGCTGCCGTCGGCGAGAATGACAACCGCCTGGCCGGTGGCGGCGTATCGGGTGGCGGCGCGGTCTTCGTCGAGCCCCAGGGTATCCTTGTTGACGAGCCAGGTGAGGCGGTCGGCCAGCTTTTCGCGTTTCAGGGGCGAGACGCTGAAGCGGACCGCGAAGCCGATGCGCGTGGTGCGCACGACGTCGGCGACGACGCGGCCGAGATCGTCGAAATAGCAGACGACCTGCTGGCCAGGCGTGGGGGGGGCGGCGGATTCGATCAGGGCGCCGTCGCAGGAGACGTTGGTCGTGACCAGGGCGCTGTCGCCGCGCTCGGTGGTCAGGTAGCGGCCGTTCAGGCGCAGGTCGACCCGCTTGAAACTGCGCCGGTCATGCCGGTCGCTGGCGCCCGGCAACGGAGCCGCGAAGGTTGAATCGGGCAGCGACATAGCGTCTTCCTGGCTGCGTGAAGGCCGCCAGACCGCAGCTTTCCGCACATCCGGATAAACGACGAAGATTGACAATTGGTTGCCTCGTTCGCTGCAGTGGCGTTAGGCATAACGGCGCAGAAACCATCCCCGGGAGTTGACCCAACGTGAGTACTGAAACGTTCGACTATGTGATCATCGGCGCCGGCAGTGCCGGCTGTGTTCTGGCCAACCGCCTGTCGGCGGATCCCTCGATCCGGGTGTGCCTGATCGAGGCGGGCAAGAAGGATACGTCCCTGATGGTGCGGATGCCGGCGGGCGTCGGCAGCCTGATCAAGGATGCCAATGATCACAACTGGGGCTTCTGGACCGAGCCGCAGGCGCACATGGACGGGCGCAAGCTCTACTGGCCGCGCGGCAAGGGCTGGGGCGGGTCGTCGTCGATCAACGGCATGGTGTATATCCGCGGCCATGCCGGCGACTATGACCAGTGGGGTCAGATGGGCCTCAAGGGCTGGAGCTATGGCGACGTGCTGCCCTACTTCAAGCGGGCCGAGACGTATGAGGGCGGCGCAAACGCGTTTCACGGCGGAGACGGTCCGCTGAACGTTTCGGAAAGCCCGATGACCAGCCCGATCTACAAGGCGTTCATCGAGGCAGGCCGCGAGGCGGGTTATCCGGTGACGGATGATTTCAACGGCGCCCAGCAGGAGGGCTTCGGTCCTTACCAGCGCACCATCCACAAGGGCGAGCGCTGGAGCGCCTCGTTTGCCTATCTGCGCCCGATCGAAGGCACGCGGCCGAACCTGAAGATCCTGTCGACCGGTCTCGTGACGCGGGTGCTGATCGAAGGCGGGCGCGCGGTCGGCGCCGAGCTCGTCGAAGGCAAGGGCCGCACGGCGAGCACGGTGCGCGCCAGCCGCGAGGTGATCCTGTGTGCCGGCGCCGTGCAGTCGCCGCAGCTGCTGCAACTGTCGGGCATCGGCGATCCGGACGCGCTGAAGGCGCTGGGAATCACGGTGAAGGCGGCCTCGCCCAATGTCGGCAAGAACCTGCAGGACCACCTGGACGTGACGGTGATCAACCGCATGACGCAGCCGGTCTCTGCCTATTCGATGCAGAAAGGGATCAAGAAACTGTTCGTTGGCCTGCGGTACCTGGCCAACCAGACCGGCGCGGGCGCGGACAACTTCCTGCAATCGGGCGCGTTCCTGAAGTCACGGCCGGGTCTGGAGATGCCGGACCTGCAGCTGCATGCGGTGAATGCGATCATGATGGACCATGCGAATTATCAGCCGACGGAAGATGGTTTCACCATCCATGCCTGCCAGCTTCGCCCGGAGAGCAAGGGAACGGTGCTGCTGAAATCGGCCGATCCGTTCGCCCATCCGGCGATCGATCCGAACTATCTTGCCACGGAAGAAGACCGGCGCGCGATGCGCGAGGCGGTGAAGATGGTGCGCGACGTGATCCGGCAGGCGTCACTGGCGCCGTATGCGGCCGGCGAAATCCTGCCGGGCGCGGGCGTCGTTTCCGATGCGGACATCGACGCATTCATCCGCACCAAGGGCGAGACGATCTACCATCCGGTGGGAACGGCCGCGATGGGCGTACAGGAGTCGAGCCCGGTCGACGGCGAGCTGAAGGTGCGCGGGATCGAGGGCCTGCGCGTGGTCGATGCGTCGGTCATGCCGACGCTGATCGGCGGCAACACCAACGCGCCGACGATCATGATCGCCGAGAAGGCGGCCGACATGATCCTCGGGGCCAGACCCCTCGCCCCGGAAGATCCCAAGCGCGCCTTCGCGGCGGCCTGACCGGTCAGTTGTTGGCGACGAGGCGCAGCGCGATGCCGGCGCGGCGCGTGTCCGGTGGCACCAGCATCGAGATGCGGTGGCGGAAGACCGGATGATTGGCCCTCATCGGTGCACCGCCCAAGGTCTGGTAGAGGCCCAGCATCCTGAGGCGGGGCGAGCGGCCGGACTCTGGGCTGAGCGGCATCAGGGAGATTTCAAGCTCGACACATTCGCCGTTCAACGTTTCACCGCGTCCGCGGACGACGCCGGGCGCGCCGTCGAA
>JBGSOU010000406.1:0-3223 GCA_041739025.1 Hyphomonas sp. | reverse complement strand
AGCCTAGCACGCATTTCCCACGATTTCCTGAAACGAATCCCTGAAAAACTGGCAATAATAAGATGTTCTCCGGTTCCATTCCTGCGCTTGTCACTCCTTTCCGGAATGGCCTTGTGGACAAGACCGCTTTTGCAGCGCTCGTGGAGCGCCAGATTGCCGGTGGTTCCGCCGCTCTGGTGCCCGTGGGCACGACCGGGGAGACGTCCACCTTGTCGACCGAGGAGCACAAGGCGGTCGTATCACTTTGTGTTGAAGTCGCCGCCGGCCGGGTGCCGGTGATTGCGGGCGCGGGCTCGAACGCGACCGAAGAGGCGATCGACCTCGTGCGCCATGCCAAGGCGGTCGGCGCGGATGCCGCGCTGGTCGTCTGCCCGTATTACAACAAGCCGAACCAGGCGGGGCTGTTTGCCCACTTCAAGGCGATCAATGACGCGGTCGCCCTGCCGGTGTTCGTTTACAACGTGCCGGGGCGCACGATCGTCGACCTGATGCCGCAAACCGTGGCGGCGCTCGCGGCGCTGCCGAACGTCATCGGCATCAAGGATGCGAGCGACGAGATGGAGCGGGTGGCGCTGCACAGCCATCTCATCGGACAGGACGAACAGTTCATCCAGCTGTCGGGCGAGGATTCGAGCGCGCTGGCGCACCGGGCGATGGGCGGGGCGGGCTGTATCTCGGTGACCGCCAACGTGCTGCCGGAAGCCTGCGCCGCAATGCATGCCGCGTTTGATGATGGCGACCTCGAAACCGCGCGCGCCATCAACCAGCGGCTGGTCCTCTTGCACCGCGCCATGTTCTGCTCGCCGTCACCGGGACCCGCAAAGTATGCGCTGTCGCGAATGGGTCTGTGTACGGACGAGGTGCGCCTGCCGATCACGCCGCCGGACGCCGCCGCCCGGGCACAGATCGACGCGGCGCTGCGCCATGCCGGGGTGAATATCTGAACCGATGGCCACCAAGCCGAAAACCCCCGCCGTCAAGGGCCGCACCGACGGGATGGTCGCCGAGAACCGGCGCTCCCGCCGCGAGTATTCCGTGGAGGATACGCTGGAGGCCGGCGTGATGCTGGTCGGCTCGGAAGTGAAATCCCTGCGTGACGGCCGGGCGAACATCGCCGAATCCTATGCCTCGGTGGAGCAGGGCGAACTCTGGCTGATCAATGCCGAGATCCAGACCTATGGCGGCGCCAACCGCTTCAACCATGAGCCGCGCCGCAAGCGCAAGCTGCTGGTCTCGAAGCGCCAGCTGGCGAAGCTGTCGCAGGAAGTGGAGCGGGCCGGGCGCACGATCGTGCCGCTGAAGCTGTACTTCAACGACAAGGGCCGCGCGAAACTGCTGATCGGCGTGGCGACCGGGCGCAAGGCGCACGACAAGCGCGAGAACGAAGCCAAGCGCGACTGGGCACGCGACAAGGCGCGGATCATGAAGGGCGGGTGAGGGGGCGTTCGCCAGCCTCCATGACGCCGGCCTCGACCAGAACATCCAGCGCTTCGGACATGTAGGGCGCATAGCGCTTCCAGCGGCCGACAGAGGCTGCATGAATCGGCTGGCGGACCTGCAAGGCGCTGGGCGTGGCGACCGCAGCAGGGTTCGTGTGGAAGTCGATGCAGGCCTGCTCAAACCCGAGACCGCAGAAATCGAGGACCCGCCGCACGGATGGCTCGAATTCGGACACCAGGGTTTCATAGTCGACCACGCAGAACCGGTCCGGTGGCAGCTGCTGCTGGCAGGCGTGCATCAATTGTTCGAACCGGACAAAATAGCGTGCGGTTGAGTCCAGTCCGTACACGTAGTCATAGTGACCCCACCGGTTCTCGAGAAGCTGGCGGTAGTTGTTCAGCACCGTGTCGGCCGGGTGGCGCCTGAGACACAGAAAGCGGGCATTCGGCAAGGCGCGTTGGAGGAGCGGCGCGAAGAAGAAATTCAGCGGCATCATGTCGACCGGGCGGGTGGTCCGCGCGTGCGTCCAGCCGAGATGCCCGTAATAGGCGGCGCCGACGTCGCGGGGGTCCAGCTGCGTGGCAGCGGTGAGGGTTTCAGCGCTCAACACGACCTTGGCGCGGCCGGCGAGAAGATCGCGGAAGGTCCAGGTGGCGGCGCGCGATTCCCCCACCGATTCGATCAGGCTGTGGCTGGACAGGATGCGGTCCAGCAGCGTGGTGCCGGTGCGCGGCAGTCCGATGACGAAGACCGGCGCAACCTCGCTGAAGCCGGGCCGGGGCGCCGCAGACAGTGCAGCGGTGGCGGCCGCAAACACGGCTGCATCGCGGGCCTCGTGCCCGCGGCGTTCTTCCCGCAAGCGGGACTTGGCCCGCTTCAGCCAGGCGATGGATTCGGCCGGTTGGTCCGTATCTTCGCAGGCTTTCGCGATGGCGTGGCCGAGGCGAAGCATTGCGGACGGGTCGCGGGCGGATTCGGCGAGAGGGGCCAGGCCTTCCATTTGACGGACATCTTGCACCGACATGGGCGTGATGTGGGCCCATCCGCCGAGGGCGCGGAAGTTTGCGGGGTCAAGATCAAGGCAAGCCCGATAGGCGGCGCGCGCTGCATCGGTCTGCCCGAGTGCCTGCAGGTTCAAGGCAAGGCTCAGATGATAACCTGCGCGGCCCGGATGGGCCGTGATTGCCCTTTCATAATAGTCCGTTGCCTCGGCGTGCCGTTCTGCCCGGCTATAGACAAGTCCGAGGGCATGCAGGGCTTCGGCATGGTCCGGGTTCAGGCGGCTGGCCCGCTCAGCGAACAACAGCGCTTCACCGGGCTGTGCGTTGCGCATGAGGCACAAGGCTTGCTGCGCAAGCGTTTCACTTTCCGGATGCCCGAGGTGCAGCGCCTTGTCGAACAGCGTGAAGGCATCCCGGCCCCGGCCACTGTCCGACAGGATGCGGCCGAGAAGAAACGTCGCCCGGGGATGATCCGGCGTGTTGGCGAGCATGGCCTGGCACAGCTTCAGGGCGCGCGCATACTCGGCGCGGCTGATGCCGTTCTCGATCTCGTCCAAGGGGTCGGTCATCACAGAATCCAGAGCCGCCAACCATCTTGCGCCGGCTTCGCTTGCGCGCGTGCTTCAGCTGGCTGCCATACGGGATGGGCTTGTCAACTGTGTTCAACATTCGGGTGCCATCCCGGGTCGAAGGGCGCTGGCCTTGCCTTTTCCGGCACGGCGAGGCGCGGCGCCGGCGCGCGCCCTTGTCAGCTGATCCAGCGGTTGGCGCGCTCGAGCAGG
>JBGSOU010000353.1:0-1783 GCA_041739025.1 Hyphomonas sp. | reverse complement strand
GGTGCCCGGCCGCAACGGCCGCGAACACCGCCGTCCGCTCGGCGCAGCACGTCGCGCCATAGGTCGCGTTCTCCACATTGCAGCCGGCGACAATCTCGCCGCTCTCGGTGAGCAGCGCCGCACCGACATGATAGCTCGAATACGGAACATAGGCGCGCGCCTGTACCGCCAAGGCAGCCGCCTTCAGCGCAGCCCAGTCGATCCCGTCTTTCGCTGTCACCGGAAAGGGGGCTCGTCAAACGCGCGCAGCTTGCGGCTGTGCAGGCTGGCGCCGCCGTCCATCGACAGGCGCTCCAGCGTTTCAATCCCGATACGGATATGTTCGCCGATCGCCCGCTCATAGAACCGGTTTGCCGCGCCGGGCAGCTTGATTTCGCCATGCAACGGCTTGTCCGAGACGCAAAGCAGCGTGCCATACGGCACCCGGAGGCGGAAGCCATTGGCGGCGATGGTCGCGCTTTCCATGTCGATCGCCACGGCCCGGCTCTTGTTGAAACGGCGCGCCGAGGCCGTGAAACGCAGCTCCCAGTTCCGGTCGTCCGTCGTGACCACGGTGCCGGTCCGAAGCCGCTTCTTCAGCGCGTCGCCGCGCTCGCCGGTGATTTTCGCCGCCGCTTCCGCCAGCGCCACCTGAACTTCCGCAATCGGAGGAACCGGTATTTCGGGCGGCAATACAGCGTCCAGAACATGGTCTTCGCGCAGGTAGGCGTGCGCCAAAACATAATCCCCGATTGTCTGGCTGTGGCGCAGGCCGCCGCAATGGCCGACCATCAGCCAGACCTGCGGACGCAGAACGGCGAGATGATCGGTGATCGTTTTCGCATTCGACGGGCCAACGCCGATGTTCACCAGCGTGATGCCCGCGCCATCTTTCGCGCGAAGGTGATAGGCCGGCATCTGGTAACGCCGCCAGGGCGATGCTTCGATGGACGCGCGGCTGCCCTCTTCCGGATGCGCAATCTCCAACCCGCCGGGAACGGACAGCGACGTATAGCGCGTATGACCGCCCAGCTGGGTCAGCGCCCAGTCACAGAATGCGTCGACATACCGGTGATAGTTCGTGAACAGAACATAATGCTGGAAATGTTCGACCGGCGTGCCGGTATAGTGCTGCAGGCGCTTCAATGAGAAATCCACCCGCTGGGCATCAAACAGCGCCAGGGGGCGTTCGCTGCCGGCCTCGAACGGCTCGCCATCCGCGACTTCGTCGCCAATCAGCGTCAGCTTCGGCGAGGGGAACCAGCGCACCAGTTCGGCCGGCGAAATCTCGTCGAGCCCCGCCGCCTGCCCCTGATCCCAGACATAGGCATAGGGGATTTCGGAATTCGACTGTTCGACAAACACATCCACCGCATAGTCGCGCATCAGCGGCGTCAGCTGCTCGATCAGGTAATCCCGGAAGAAATCCGGCCGGGTGACGGTGGTGATGTAGATGCCTGCTTCGCTCATCTTGCCGAAAGCGCGCGAAATGGGCGGCGGCGGACCGTCCGGATCATAGACCAGCCGGATCTGCGGATAGCAAAAGGCTCCGTTCGCGCGCAGCTCGCCGTCGGGCGGCGTGCCATCGCGCAGGAAGCGGTTCAGGGTTTCGGTGAGGGCGGAAACGGCTTCAGAGTAGAGCGCCTCAAGCGCGTCCACGATAGCCTCAGGTGTGGTGAGTTTCGACATGGCATCCATTGGCGCGGGTTTCACCTTAAGTCAATTCCCCCGATTGGCCCGCTTCGCCCCGCGCGGGGCCTTTCGGGCGCGGCCCCGTGTCAGGCCAGCAGCGCCGCCCGCCAGA
>JBGSOU010000336.1:0-1921 GCA_041739025.1 Hyphomonas sp. | reverse complement strand
AGGCCGTTTGTGTCGCCAGTTTCATCGGGGTGAGATTGCAGACCGAGGCGGGGGGATCAAGCGTTTGTGTGCACTTCTCCCCTCTCCCTTGGGAGAGGGGCGGGGGTGAGGGGGCGCTACGCCGGCAATGTCAGCTAAGCTTGAAAGGTTGCACCCCCTCATCCCCAACCCTTCTCCCAGGGGAGAAGGGGGCTGTGCAGCGCTACTCCGCCGCCCCGTCCCAGGCCTTCACCGCCAGCGCATCGCGCGGCGTGATGTCCGGGAAGCCGGGGACAGCGGCGCTCGGGTCGAAGTATTTCCAGCTGCGGCGGCATTTGATCCCGGAGGCCGGCTTCGGCACCACCCAGATGCCGGGCGAATCGTCCAGCGTGAAGACGCCGGCCGCGCCGGAAGCGCCCTGCACGAGGGTTGCGCCGGAGGTGATGAACAGGTCGCCCGCGTCTTCGCCCGCGAAGGCCTCGAGCAACGCCAAGTCGCTGACAATGACGTCCGGCGCGGCCTCAAGAGAGGCGCCGATTCGTTTCTCGCGGCGTTCGACTTCCAGCGCGCCGGTGACGACGCGGCGGACCTTGAAGATCTTTTCCCAGCGGGCGGCAAGGGCCGCGTCCCGCCAGGCGGCAGGGGTTTCCGGGAAGAGCTTGAGGTGGACCGAGGGCGCCGAGCCCTTCAGGTGGCTTTCGCCGAAAGCCTCATCCGTGGTGAACGGCATGACCGGCGCGAGCCAGCAGAGCAGACGCTCCATCACGGCCGCCATCACCGTGCGCACCGCGCGGCGGCGGTTTCCGAAGACGGAGGTTTCGGCGTCCCAGGACTGCGCGGTGGCAAAGGACGGGTCGCAATAGAGCGCGTCCTTGCGGATGTCGAAATAGACAGCCGAGAGTTCGACGTTCACGAAATTGACGATGGCGGTCATCACGCGCTTGAAGTCGAACACTTTGAACGCGGCCCGCACTTCGCCGTCGAGTTCGGCGAGGCGGTGCAGGATGAAGCGTTCCAGCCCGGGCATGTCCTTGGCATCGACCGCTTCGGCAGCCGTGTAACCATCCAGCGCACCGAGCATGTAGCGCAGCGTGTTGCGCAGCTTGCGATAGGTTTCGATGGTGCCCTTGATGATCTCGTCGGAGATGCGGGTATCGTCCCAATAATCGGCCGAGGCCGTCCAGAGGCGGAGGATCTCGATGCCGTGCTGTTTCTGGAACTCGTCCGGTTCGATCGTGTTGCCGATGGATTTCGACATCTTCTTGCCGTCAGCGTCCACCACCATGCCGTGGGTGACGACCTGCTTGTAGGGCGCCATGCCGCGCGTGGCGCAGGACTCCAGAAGCGAGGACTGGAACCAGCCGCGGTGCTGGTCTGAGCCTTCCATGTAGACGTCCGCCTGCCCCGTCGCGTTGTCGATGATGCCGCGTTTGCGCAGGGCGAAGGCGTGGGTGGTGCCGGAATCGAACCAGACGTCGAGCACGTCGGTGACCTTCTCCCAGCCATCGGGCGAGACGCCGGTGCCTGCGAAGAAGTCTGCGTTTGGCGTGGCGAACCATCCGTCCACGCCGGTTTTTTCGATGGCGGCCTTGATGTTGGCGTTGAGCTTGTCGGCCTGCTCCTTCGGGAGCGCGGCGGTGTGCGGCTCGCCTTTCGCGTTGACGAACAGGGTGATCGGCACGCCCCAGTTGCGCTGGCGCGAGATCAGCCAGTCGGGCCGGCTCTCGACCATCGCGGAGAGGCGGTTACGGCCCGTCGCGGGGAAGAATTCGGTGTCGGCGATGGCCTGCATCGCGAGTTCGCGCAGGGTTTTTCCGGCATGCACCGGCTTGTCCATCGCGATGAACCATTGCGGCGTGGCGCGGCGGATGACCGGCGCCTTGGAGCGCCAGGAGTGGGCATCGCGGATCGTGGTGATGCCGCGTGCGAGCAGGTTGCCGCT
>JBGSOU010000265.1:0-13863 GCA_041739025.1 Hyphomonas sp. | reverse complement strand
GCGGGCCTGGTCGCGCTGGCGCGGCGGCACAACGATCGTCAATGCCGCGTCCGGAAGGTCCACCGAGTCGACGTCCAGAACGGCATAACCGGCCGCCTTCAGCGCCGCGTGCGCCGGTTTCAGGCTCGTGCGGCACACGACGCGGTCCTTTGGCAGCTGGCTCAGCCAGGGGCCGGGCTCGGCATTCAGCACGAGGATTGTGCCCGTCTCGGGCATGGGTACCGCGCCGCTTTCGAAAGCGAGCAGGAGCGTGTCAAAAACAACTGGGTCCATCATCCGCGCTGCGATAGCCGCCCGCGCCCCGGAAGGAAAGCCGGGATGCGGGTCAACGGCAGCCTTTTGCTCAGTCGGCGAGCGTGTTGATCAGTGCCTCGCGCGTCCAGGAGAAGAACTGAATACCGCCGCGCTCCTAACACGCCTCGTTGGGCATGTTAGGAGTCTTTGATCCGGTCGTGGGCGTTGTCGGTCTCAATCTTCCGGTTCGATCAGCGAGTAGGATGTGGAGCGTCCGCCGCCTTGGTCCTTTTGGAGGATGCCAAGTTTGATCAACGCGTCGATGTCTCGCCCTGCCGTGTCTTGAGAGCATTTGGCGATTTTGGCCCATTTCGAGGAGGTGAGTTTTCCTTCGAAGGCATCGAGCAGTTTGTTGAGCATCAGGCGCTGGCGATCATTGAGGTTGGCGTTTGCATGCCTTTCCCAGAATTTCGCTTTGATCAGAACGGCGCTAAGGATCGTTTCCGCGCCGGTGAAGGCGCGGTCAAGACATCCCAAAAACCACTCCAGCCAGCTCGTGATATTGAGGTCGCCGCGTTGGGTTGATTCCAAGAAGAAGTAATAGGCGGTGCGCTCCGTTCTGACCTGCGTGGACATTGAATAGAATCTCTGCGCGCTGTCCTCGGAGCGCGCGAGACTTAGATCAGCAATCGCGCGCGCAATGCGCCCATTCCCATCCGCAAACGGATGGATTGTTAAAAACCACAAATGCGCAATCGCGCCTTTCAAGACAGGATCGATCGCGTCCTTGGCGTTGAACCATTTCAGGAAGGCTTTCATCTCGCCAGGAAGCTTGCTGGCGGACGGCGCTTCAAAGTGAACGCGCTCGCGTCCGATCGGACCCGATACAACTTGCATCGCGCCCGATGAATCATCCCGCCACGCACCGACGACGATCTTAGACATGCCCGAACGCCCCGTCGGGAACAGGGCGGCATGCCATCCGAATAGTCTTTCTTCGGTTAGAGGCTCTGCATAGTTCTGGGTTGCATCGAGCATCATCTCGACAACGCCTTCGACATTGCGGTCGGCAGGCGTCAAGGCTCCGATATCAATTCCAAGGCGGCGGGCCAGAGAGGAGCGGACCTGATCGGCATCAAGATGTTCGTTCTCGATCTCGCTTGTCTTGAGGACATCCGATGTCAGGGTGCGCAGGACAGCTTCGTTCTGCAAGCTGAGGCCCAGCATCTCCATGCGCCCGAGCAAACGGCCCTGGCGATGGCGCAATCCGATCAGAATAGCCGCGATCGTCGGCTCATCCCAGTGGAAGGTCGGCCACGCGTCTTGTTCATGAATATAGGTCATTCTCCGCACCTCTTGCAGAGATTGTAATCCAATTTGCGGAGGATAGCGAGTCTATTTTCCGCAAAAAATGCGGAGAAAAGGGCGGTCATTCTCCGCATGAGGCCAAGCGGCTTCAAACAGACCTATTCGCCGGTCAGGCACAGGCGGATACACACCCGTGCATTGCGGACGGCCAAGTCGCGCTCCCGCGCACCCAAATTGTCGAGTGCGCGTCTGAAATTCCTGAACGGCTGATCTCGGGTTTCGAACCGTGAGAGAAAGGAAAGGGCATCATCGATCGGCTCGCCGCGCACATCCTGCTCGTAGGTTTTTGCCGCCGCGTTGGTTAGAAGCTTGAACGCATCCCGCTTGCCATACGGATCAGCCGCTTCTTCGCCGCGCACTGCCGAATGCAATAGGAGGGTAGGGGAGGTTGTGCCTCTTCGAATTTCGACGTGCCAACCCAGATTATTGCTCGCGAAGGCCTGATCTGGCTTCGGCAGCGTTGGTGAACGTGTTGCCTTCAATGAATGACACCAGGGTTGCGCGGCGATATCTGATCGCTCTGCCGACTTTCACGAAATGTCGGCCAAGGCCTCGTCCTCCCCTCCGCCATTTCGCAAGCGTCTGAGGTTTCACTGCCGCCCATCCTGAATCGACACAAAATCATTCTCGCTGAACACCGCATCCGTCAGAGCCCCGCCGAGCAGTTTGCGCCTTCCAACAAGCCGAAACTGGAATCGATGGCGTTTCGTGACACAGTAACTATTCTTGGGAGACGCGATCGCAGATCAGCCTTCATGGCTGTCTCCGAACAGAACTTTCTCCAGCTTGGCCACTTCGGCAGCACGGATCTCGCGTGAGAGTGTGTCGAGATTTTGCTGACGCCACCTTACAGCGGGAAGATCGGCCACCCCGGGCAAGCCGAGCAGAGACCAATCGGCTTCGCCGCGTTTAAATGAAATCAGGAATTTGCGATGCGCCTCGGGCATAGCGCCCACTATTATGGCGATGAGTCTCTCGCGGGCGGTGACGAGTTCGGCGAGATCGACGGGTGCGTCAGTCATGCCTTCAAATCCGCGCACGAATTCGCCCTCGATGTCCTTGCGGATCGGGGAAAGGACTTCGTGCATGGGACGATTGTGGCTAAGCATGTAGGCGACGAATGCCGCGCGAAGCGCGTCATTCACGCCCTCGTTGGCTAAAAGGTCGCGGACATCAAATAGGTCCCGTGGATGCTGCCGATCAAGCGCGGCGACAATTTTGCCCGCGTACAAATCAGCGAATGAAACGACTTGTGTTTCAGCATAGCCGAACTCTGCTTCGACAAACGCCGAAACGCTCATTGTGACGGGCTCATAGACGCAACCGCGCGAGACCGGCGTGACTTCGATCTTGATCCGCGCGCCGCCCTCTTCGACAAGCACTTTGGTGACTATCCCTAAGCCCTGCGGCCGATGAAGTGCGATCCGCGCGCCTGGAATTCCTGCGGTGATGCGCTCGCCAATGCGGGTCATTGCCTCATCGATTGTTTTGAGCGAGGCCGCGCGTGGCGCCACTGGAAGGTAAGTCAGGTCAATATCCACGGAGAGGCGCGGCATGTCGCGCACGAAGAGATTAATCGCGGTCCCCCCCTTGAGTGCGAAGGCAGTTTCCTCGGCCACATAGGGAAGCGTCCGGATGAGGAGTGTGACTTGTTGCCGGTAGGTATCACTGTAGGCCATCGAGATCCTCCGGCACGGTGATGTGATAGCGGCGATTGAGTTTGCCGCCTTTCACCAGAACGCGATTTCCTGTTCCGAGATCGAAGCTCTCTGGGTCGAGTTGGTTCATCCAACGGTGGTGAAGGCGCTCCGCGAAAAAGAAAAAGAGCCGTTTCACTTTCACACTTTGGCAATCGCCGAGCAGTTCTTTAAGGCGGCGCGGGCTGAGGCTGGAGAGGCCCTCCATCAGTTTATCGACCTGATGAAAACTTTCGTTGTTCGGCAGCTCATCCAGCAGTTCGAGAATGGCGCGCTCGGGTGTGGATACGGTGAGCGGCGAGCTCAGATGTCCCCATTCAATCTGCCTGAAACTGCCATGGATGGGATCGTTTCCGAAGAGCCGCTTGCCGGTGTGGTGGATGAACCGCACGCCAAGATCCAAATCATTGAGCCAAGTCGGTGGAGCTTCTGGACCGTAGAGGTGAATCTCGCGGACCTCGCGCGAGAGGTAATGTCCCATGCCTTGCAACTCGAGCGCGGTTCGGCCGCCGACCACGAGGAGCTTGTTCAAGGGTGCCTGCAGGGAGATAACGACCTGCTGCCACGTGAGTTTAGTTTTCGTCGGGCGGCGGTAGACGCGCCGTGCGGGCTTCTCCAGCCAGCCCGCCGCAACGTATTGGCTGCACAGCGATGTGGAATAGCCTTTCTGGCGCAGCCATGCGGCATCGACGATCAGACCTTCGGGGAGATCGCGAAAGAGTTGGTTTAATTTTCTGTCATTTTGCGCAGCCATACTTAGCCATATGGCATTTTTTCAAACCTCAATCAAGTTTACATTAAAGCTGTTTTTGCGTAGCGAAACTGCGCTAAATAAGAAAATCATAAACTCACGGGCATCTGGCACTGGCAGACTGACCTGTCGGGAACAGGGCTCTATTTGCCGGTCTCGCCCTAATCGTGAGCAATTCGTTGGCCTGTTTGCCATTCGTCCAGGGTGGAGCCGCGTGGATCGCCTTCTTTGGTATCTGTGAGGCTGCACCTCCCGATCCGTTTTAGGCTGATCTCTGAAGGCGTAGCCCATGGATTTGAGGACTGTTTCCAAGTGCGCCAGCGCGTCACAGAATTCGTTCGAAGAAACTTCGCCGCGCACTGCCGAATGCAATAGGAGGGTAGGGGAGGTTGTGCCTCTTCGAATTTCGACGTGCCAACCCAGATTATTGCTCGCGAAGGCCTGATCTGGCTTCGGCAGTGTTGGTGAACGTGTTGCCTTCAATGAATGACACCAGGGTTGCGCGGCGAAATCTGATCGCTCTGCCGACTTGCACGAAGTGCAGGGCAGGTCCGTGTCTCCCCATTTGCCATTTCGCAAGCGTCTGAGGTTTCACTGCCGCCCATCCTGCATCGACACAAAATCATTCTCGCTGAACACCGCATCCGTCAGCGCATGTGCGTCTCCCGGTTTCGGGCAGGGTATCCCGGTTTTTCCGCGCCCGACAACGCCAAAGAAAAACCCCGCCGGTGTGAGCCGGCGGGGCGGGGTATGTCCTACGTTGCAGGAAGACTTAGGCGCCCAGGCGCTCGATGATGATCGCCGGGGCCATGCCGCCGGCGGCGCACATCGTGACGAGACCGTAGCGGCCGCCCGAACGCTCAAGCTCGTCCAGTGCGGTGCCGATCAGGATCGAGCCGGTGGCGCCGATCGGGTGGCCGAGGGCCATCGCGCCGCCATTGATGTTCACCTTCTCGCGGTCGAGATCGAGATCGCGGATGAACTTCTCGGCAACCACCGAGAAGGCTTCGTTGATTTCGTAGACGTCGATATCTGTGGTTTTCAGGCCGGCTTTCTCGAGCACTTTCTTCGCGGCGGCGACCGGCGCGTTCAGCATCAGCGTCGGGCAATCGCCCATGTTCGCCGTGGCGACGATGCGGGCGCGCGGCTTGAGACCGTGCTTCTTCGCGTAGGCTTCCGAGGTGACGAGGATGGCGGCGGCGCCGTCAACCACGCCCGAGGAGTTTCCGGCGTGGTGAACGTGGTTCACCTTGCCTTCGAGCTGGGGATAAACGCGCGTCACCATGTTGCCATAGGTGTTGCCCTGGTCATCGACCGGGATGTCCATGTACATGTTGAACACGGTTTTCAGACCGGCGAGGCTTTCCATCGTCGTTTGCGGACGCGGGAATTCCTCATGGTCGAGGGCAAGTGTTCCGTCCACGTTGTAAACCGGCACGACCGACTTGTCGAAACGGCCTTCTGCGATGGCGCGGGCGGCGCGCTGCTGGCTGACTACAGCGAGGCGGTCGAGCGCTTCGCGGTCGATGCCTTCGAGCGTCGCGATCGCATCGGCGCACACGCCTTGCTGCGATTGCGGATGCTTGGCGCGCAGGCGCGTGTTGCCCACGTCCATCGTTGGCGGGGATTTCGGATCGGCGGTTGCGGCGGTGTAGCTCATCATTTCGCATCCGCCTGCGATCACGCAGTCTTCCATGCCGGACATGATCTGCGCGGCGGCGAGCGAAACGGTGGTGATGCCCGAGCCGCAGAAACGGTCGAGCGTGACGCCGGAGGCCTTGATGTCAAATCCGGCATCGAGGGCGGCCATGCGGCCCATGTCGGCGCCTTGTGCGCCGCGCTGGCTGGAGGTGCCCCAGATGATGTCGTCAACGGTGGCGGTGTCGAGCTTGTTGCGCTCGGCCAGCGCGCTGAGAACGGTGGCGGCGTGGTGCTGCGGGTGCATGTGGGCGAGGGCGCCCTTGCCAACCTTGCCAACGCCGCGCGGCGTGCGGACTGCGTCGATTATATAGGCTTCAGCCATGTTGAAACTCCCTTGTCTGACAGGCCCTTCGGCTGCGGGCTCTTGGTCGGATCGCTTTACGCGAACGTAAGCGTAAGCGAAAGCCGTGACGTTGGGGGAAGTCTTCGCGGCCGGTCCCTGTCCAGGTGGGCCCGTTTGTGACAGGATGGATCCAGGGAGAAACGCACATGGCGAAACGCCGTGGCCCAGTTTGGAAAGTGACGGGTCTTGTGGCCGGACTGGCGCTGGGCGCCCCGGCTGCCGGTGCCGCAGAGCGTGTTGTCATCCCTTTCGAGATGAACCGCTCCGAGCACATGATCGTCGAACTCGAGATCAATGGGCGCACCGTAACCACCGGCGTTGTCGACACGGCTGCAACCTTTGCCATGGTCGACGCGGAAGCGGCCTTGCGCAGCGGCGTCGCGGCACCGGACGGCGCGAACCGCACAATCAACATTCTGGGTGTCAACGGGTTCCAGGATTATCCGGTCGTACGGCTTGAGACGATTGCCGCGGGAAACTTGCGGCTGCAGGCGGTCGACGCGGCCTACAATACGGCACCCGGCGTTCCGGGATCAGCGGCCAGCGTGATGCCGGCCTCGGCCTTTCCCGGGGACGTGCTCGAGTTCGATTTCGACGCCGGCACCATCACGGCCTATGACGGCAAGCCCGACACCGTGCGGACGCATTTTGCAGATTCCGTAGCCTATACGGTCGAGGGCGGGCTGATCTTCATTGAGGTTCGCGTCAATGGAAAGCCCGGCCGCGCCCTGATCGATACCGGCTCCAGCCTGTCCTATGTGAACTCGGCGTTCGCGCGCGCGGCCTCGATGTCGCGCAACGCGGCATTGACGCATCTTCTGCTGGGTGCAACCGGCGACAGCGAAACCGCCTGGATCGGCAGTGCGCGGAAGGTCCGTCTGGCAGACTTTTACGTCAAGGGACCAAACCTGTTGGTGTCGGACCCGGTCCTGCTCGACGAGCTTCGCCTGTCGGGTCAACCCGTCATGGTGCTCGGACTGGACTACCTTTCCAATTTCCGGCTTCAGTTTGACCGGCGCAGGCAACGCCTCATCCTCGGCTTGCCGGGCGATCGCGGTGGCGTCACTCTGGACCTTTCGGCCGACGCGACCCGGCTGCCCAGCGAGCACTAGCTCCCCCTCCAGGACAAAAGGCTCTCGCTATCGGCCCGGCGCCTTTCTGCGTCTGGCCGGGAGGTTCAGGCCTCGTTCGAAACCGAGACGCTGACGCCGTCATGCTGGAGATCGGCGGTCCGCACGATTTCGGTGCGCAGGTCCGGTTGCAGCACTGTACGCACGGCCACGAAATCGGCGCGTGCCCGGTCCGCCTGGAGAACCAGCCGGACGTATCCTTGATGGAGATTGTCTGTCCAAAGAACCTCGTCCAGCAGATCCGCAAAGGCCGCGTCGAGCGCGCGGGACTTTTCTGCATCGAAACCCGACTCGACGAAGTCGCCCGGTGACGTGATGCCTGCCGTCCCAAGCTCCACGCCCATCGGGTTGCCTTCATCATCCGCCAGCTGGTTCAGCCAGAAACTGTGGCTGTCACCCGTCAGCACGATCAGATCCTGAACATCGGCGGCTTTGCAAAGGTCGTAAAACCGCTCGCGCGCCGCTGGATAGCCATCCCAGGTGTCGGTGTAGAAGGGCAGGTTGTGGGCGCCGAGCCAGGCCATGCGCTTGTGCGCATCAAGAGCGGCATCGTCGGGCACCGGCAAGATGCCCGCCCCCACGAGGTCGGGGACCAGCATGCGCGCCAGAGGCATCGGGTTGCCGATCAGGCGCCAGGGCTGGTTCATTTCCCGGGAGTTTGCGAGGGCGGCCTTGAGGTCTTCCTCCATGCCGGGTGAGAGCATGGCGCGGGTGGGATCGCCGATCACGGCCGTTCGGAAAGTCTCGTAATCTTCCGGCGTTTCCAGTTTCGGGCGCCAGGCTTCGTAGTCGACCTGCTCACCGCGCGCCGTGTGACGCGTCTCCAGCGTCACCAGCGTGGCAAGGTCGCCGAACACATACGTGCGCCAGAAGTCGAGCCGGGATTGGCCGGCATCCGGTTCGCGGATGGGCATCCACTCATAGTAGGCCTGGACCGATGCCATCCGGCGGGATTCCCAGCTGCCCTCGGTTTCAGGCTGGTGATTTTGCGCGCCGTCCTTCCACGGATTATTGGCGCTCTCATGGTCATCCCAGCAGCACAGGAGCGGGTGGGCCGCGTGCATGGCCCGCGAGCCTTCGTCCGACTTGTACTGCGCATGCCGGGTCCGGTAATCCTGCAGGGTTACGATCTCGTGCGGCGGATCGTGCGGGCGGCTGATCGTGATTCCGGTTTCCTGACCCCAGCCGTCGGGGCCGCCATATTCATAGATATAGTCGCCCGTGTGGAGCACAAAGTCGATTTCAGGATCGGCGGCAATCGCGCCGTAGGCATTGAAGTGGCCGAACGTGTAATTCGAGCAGGAGGCGAGCGCGATGCCGAGCTGGGCGGGGCCGTTCACCGGCAAGGTCCGGGTATGTCCTGCGGGCGAGGTCTCGCCCAGGGCTTCGAACTGGTAATGGTAGATCTGGCCAGGCTGGAGACCGGAGACGAGGGCCTTGACGGTCCAGTCCCGCGCCGCGCCGGTCACGGTGTTGCCGGACGCAACGACCGTCTTGAAGTCCGCGTCGGCGGCAACCCGCCAGGTTACATCAAGTTCCGGCAGATCCGTGGTGATCCGGGTCCAGATGATCAGGCTGACCGCATCCGGGTCACCGCTGGCGACACCGTGGCGGAACAATTGAGAGACCGGAGCACGCTGCGATGAATCCGCGCCCGGCTCAGGGCCATTGCCCGCGCAGGCTGCCGCGAGGCCTCCAGCGCCGACAAGCGTGAGCGCATGGCGTCTGCTGATCTTGGTCATCGCGCGGATCCTTCGGTGCGGGTCGTGAGAAAGGGAGAAAAAGCATTCAGGGCCGGAGAAAACTCCGGCCCTGAACTTTGGTCAACTCGATCAGAAGTCTGCCGTCACCGTCAGGGCAACCGTGCGCGGCGCCGAAATCCAGGCGGCGTTGCCGGAGATGCCCGAGATCCAGTCCTGGTCGAACAGGTTGTTCACCGTCAGGCGCAGGTCGATGTTGGACAGGTCCTCGGAGATGGCTTCACCCGACACGCCCAGATACAGGTCGGTGTCGTAGTAGGCATCGGCCACCCAGGTGTTGGCGAGGTCAACGTAGCGGTCACCCACCCACTTGACCGAAGCGCCGCCGTAGAAGTTGCCGTCGGTGAAGTCGGCGCTGAACACGAACATGTCTTCCGGAATGCCCGGAACCAGGTTGCCCACGGCAATGCCCGCGAGTCCGTCCAGCGTCGTATCGCCGGTGCCGAGGATCTTGGAGTCATTGTTCGTATAGGAACCGTAGAAGTTCCACTGGTCGTTCAAGGCAAACTCCGCCGCCAGTTCAAAGCCGGACGATTCGATACCGCCGCCATTGATATAGCCGCCATTGGAGGCTTCGAGATAGTCGATGCCGCCGACGACGACGGCCGTTGGTGCCGGGAAGAGGCGGTTCTCGAAGGAGGTGTCGAAGTAGACGGCCGAACCGCGCAGGCGGTCACCGACGTAACGCACGCCGACTTCCATGTTCTCCGAGGTTTCGGGATCAGGGATGCCGTCGCCCGAGATGACTTCGAGCACGCTGTCGGGAATGGCTTTGTAGTTTTCGGCAAAGCCGGCAAACACCTCGACGCCCGGCATGGCCGAGGGAGCCCAGGAGCCGCCGCCCGAGAACAGGACGTCCGACTCGCTTTCCAGCGTGAAGTTCTCGTCCGGATTGGTGGGGTCGAAATTGTTGACCCGTTCAATGTCGTTGAAGAACTGCTTGACGCCGGCGCGGACGGTGAAGTCGCCGAACTTGACCGCGTCTTCCGCATACCACTTGAAGGTGCTCTGCGGGAAATCGCGGCTGTACTGAACCCAATAGGCCAGGGCGTCGAAGTCGGCGCCAACGCGTGCGTCGGTCAGCTTGTGCCAGTCGCGGTATTCGTAGCGCGTGCCGCTCTCGTACCAGATGCCGCCGCGCAGCGTGTTGTCGATGGCGCCGAAATTGGCATTCCATTCGGCGTCAGCGGCGAGGCCGCTGCGTTCACGCTGATAGTGGGTGTGACGGTAGGACTGGACCGGGATGGCGTTGCGCGGGTAGCAGGCCGGATCGTAGGCCGCGTTCGACGTGCCGCCATAGGGGAAGGTGAGGGACGAGACGCAACCGGCGTCCGGGGTGAGTGCCACGCCGTTCGGGTCGACAAAGAAGATCTGGCCGAGGAAGGCGCCGCCAAGGACGCGGTTGCCGGGCAGGTATTCCGTTTCGGGATTGCCGGCGCCGTCTGCCGTCACGTTGACGAGATAAGGCGGCACCCAGTCGCCGCGGCCATCCATGTCGTGGCGATAGACAACGGCTTCAACGTTGAGTCCGTCGAACAGCTCTTTCTCGCCTTTCAGCCAGATCAGCGAGTTTTCGCGAAGCGTCGACCAGGCGCGGCGGTAGGACTGGTTCACGTAGGGCGTGTTGGTCCAGTTGCCGATCAGGCGATCGGACTCGGAATCGGCGTCCCAGTCCGCTTCGGAATAGAGCTGGTCATAGTTGTCTTCATGCGCATCGTCATAGGAGGCATAGGCCGACCAATTGATGCCGAAGAGCTCGCTCGTCAGTTTGGCGGCGATGTGGTCACGGCGATTTTCGGCCGAGCCTTCGACGTGATCGGTGGCGGACTGGCTGGACACCGAGATCCAGGCTTTCGTCGTGCCGTCGAGGAACGCGCCAGTGTCATAGGAGACGTAATAGCGCTGGGCATCGAAATCGCCGGTGGTGCCGGAGAACCGGATGCGGCGCTCATCTTCCGGATTGCGCGTCGTGAAGTTGATCGTGCCGCCGAGAGCGTCGTTCGAGCGCGACGCAATGTCGGCCGTGCCTTGCGCCACTTCAACGCCGCCAGCGTTCTGCGTGTCGATGTAGCGGTTGGCTTTCGAGCCGCCGCCATAGTTCGATCCGCCGTTCGGCAGGCCATCGACGGTGATGCCGATCTGCTGTTCGCCGAGGTTGTTCTGGAAGCCGCGCACGGCCACGCCGGTCGACCAGTCGTCGAAGCCGAACGTATCGCCTTCCTGAACCAGAACGCCGGGAAGATTGTCGATCTGTGCCAGGATCGACGAAACGGGGGCCTGTTGAAGCGCCATTGCGGCGGTCGTCTCGGCCGAGGAGTAGGTCTGCGCCTGTCCCACGATCACGATCGTGTCGAGTTCACGAACGGCCTCGTCATCGAGACTGTCGGTTGCGGCGGCTTCAGCCGTGGTTGCTTCCTGTGCCAGGGCTGGCACGGCGCCAAACAAGAGTCCGGCGGAAGCAAGAAGAGTGCTCTTCCAAAGTGTCATCACTGTCATCCAACTGTTGGGTAGGGCGAGAACCCCGTTCGCCCAAATCCTGTCTATCGACGACTGCGCACCTGGTGTGTGCGCGCAGTTGAGGTCGATGACGGGCTAAGGAGCGGCGATGACGTGCGTGTGAAAGATTTGGTGCGGATTTGTAACGCGCGCCGCAAGCGCAGCCGCCGTTTTCATCAAACATTTGCTGATCTTACGAGTAGGCTACACACTGCGGTGGTTGTTGCGACAAGACGCCATTTTACCAATGCAAAACATGCAGGTTCTGTGAGGGAAACCGGGATTCGCATGCGCAACTTCGCGTCCCGCATGTGCCATTTTTGCCTCAGCCGCCCAAACAATGCGGGGCGTCAGCCGAACGCGCCATGGGCATGAGACAGCGCCAGGCTGATGGCGTGCAGGCACCGGTCGATCTCGTCGAGCGGGCCGATGATGTCGCGGTGGATCCGGTCATAGCCATAGCCGGACGTCTGGCCCGTTCCTTCCTCCGTCAGCGCCGCCAGCGGCTCGTCATCCATTTCGGCGCGCGGGAAGATCCGCCCAAGGAGGTCTACCGTTTCGGCGAGGCGCAGCTCGGTCACCATGCCGATGATGTCGCGCTGGCTGGCATCGTGGCGTTCGGAGATCCGCGGTATGCGGCCCGCCAGCGCAATCGCCTTCATGATCAGGGCCTGCCGGACGGCATGCAGCACATGCATGTCGAGGCGCCCTTCGCGGCGTACTTCGACCGAGGCGGCGCCTTCGACCCGTGCCAGAAGCCGGTCGAACCGGCCAAGATCAATCGAGATCAGGTTGGCGATCCGGTGGATGGAGGTCGCGGTTTCATCCGTGCGCAGAACGTAATAGGCGGCCCGGTAGGCGCTGGCGCGCTCCGGCGGCGCGAGGCGGGCATGCGCAATCCAGACGCTGGGATCGAACAGGTTGCCGTAGGCGCGCAGCGCGGGCAGGCTGGTCCGCATCCGCGCTTCGCTCGCCAGCAGGATGAGGCTGTGCATCCTCGGGCTTTCGTTGATGAGGGCGGCAAGGCGTTCACTTTCGCGCTGCAGCGCCGAGCCGATGCCGCCGGCCGTGTTCACCGGAATGCCGAGCTGGTGCAGCGTTGCATTGTGAGAGATTGCCCTGAGAGCGGCGGGTCCGGACGGTCCGCCGCTGCGCCGCTTCTGGCGGGATCCCGCCCGCACGACCAGTCCGCTGGAAAACGAGCCGAGCAGGCGGCCATAGTCGCGATTGGCAAACAGCCGTTCATGCCAGGCCCGCAGCGCCCGGTAGAAGTCCCAGACAAGATCCGTACGCGCATAGAACGGGTCGGGGATTTCGCCCGGCGGCGGGTTGAGCCGGCTGAGGCACCAGGCGGCATAGCTGGTTTCGGCGAGCTGCGGCGTTGCGAAATGCAGGAACCCGTCGCCGCCCTGAAAGCTCACCTCATGCAGCAGGTCCACGCCGCGCGCCCTGGCGCCTGCGCGCGTCCACGGGCTCAGCAGGTGATCGAAGCGTTGTTCGAACGTACCGGGCCAGGCGCCGCGCCCCATCGATTCGCCGTGCGTGTTGAAGATCATGAGCGCGATGTCCGCCTTCTTCGCGGCGATGGCGCGAATGATCAGGTTGTGGATCCGCTCGATCGCCATGCTGGCGGCGACTTGTCCGATGAACCGTCCGGAGTCGGAGAAACCGAGCTGGATCGACAGGTAGCCGCGCCGCTGCACGTAGCTCAGGAATTCCGGCTCCTCCAGCAGGCGCTCCACGAATCGGCCGCCGGTCTCCAGCGCTTCTGGCGTCTCGAACAGGGGCGAGATGTCCAGTTGTCCGTCCACGCCGTATTGCCGGGCTAGGTACAGCGCACCCATCACGGTGGCGGGGTTTTCGCTCTCGGCGATCAGGAAGCGGATCACCGATCCGGAATCGATGTGCTTCAGGATCTGCGCGCACATCATGAACTGGCGGCGCGCGGTGGATTGTTCCCGGAAAAGATCGGCAAAGTTCACTGAAAGCGGCTTGGACCGGCGTGCCTTCTGCGCCAGCTGCGACAGCGCCACGCGGCCCAACTCGCGGTCCTCGGTCTCGAGGCCAAGGTCGCGGGCAATCACGGTGCGCACCTGCGCGGCGTTGACCCGGAGGTGAATGCGTCCCGTGCCGAGCTGCTGCGCCTGCATCTGCGCGCGCAGCACAATCAGGCGGGCCGCCGTCTCGTCCGGCAGCGCCGCGAGCGCGCCGTCGATCACATCTGTCAGCTCACGCACATCCGTGATCCGGTCCGGCGCCTCTTCCTGCGTCAGCCGGTTCGCCGCCTCAACGAGCAGGCCCGCATCCGTCAGGTCGCCGGCAAAGCGCTGCGCATGGCTTTCCGCCGCCTTCGCGGCACGCTTCAGCCGCCGGACCAATGCGG
>JBGSOU010000365.1:0-7384 GCA_041739025.1 Hyphomonas sp. | reverse complement strand
CCGATCCACCGCGCCGTGGCCCCGGCGGCCGGGTGGGGTGTCGCCATTGGCCTGCCGGGGGCGATTGCGGCGGTTCTGGTCAGCTGGGGCCGGGAGGGGCTGCCGCCGATGTCGGCGGGGTTCGTGAACCTGCCGGCTTTCCTGCTGATCTCGACCTTCACGGTGCTGATGGCGCCGGTGGGCGCCTCGCTGGCACACAAGCTGAACGCCGACCGGCTGCGCAAGCTGTTCGGCGGATTGCTTGTTCTGGTGGCCGGCCGGATGGTCTGGCAGGCAGCGGGGATCTGAGCCCTCAGCCGCGCCAGAAACGCGGCGTCAGCACCACGAACACCACGAGGAATTCGAGCCGGCCGAGCAGCATCGTGACGGTGCAGACCCAGGTGGCGAAATCGTTCAGCGCGCCATAGTTCGTCGACGGGCCGACAATCGGGCCGAGACCCGGCCCGACGTTCGAAATGCAGGCGGCCGCAGCGGTAATCGCGGAAATCGTGTCGAGCCCGGCAAAGGACAGCAGCGCCGCAGAGATCATGAACGTCATCAGGTAGAGGAACAGGAAGACCATCACCGACTGCAGCGTATCGTCATCAACCACGCGCCCGCCATACCAGATCGGCGCCTTGCGGTGCGGTTGCACCATGCGCTGGCCCCAGGCGATCAGCGCCTTCCAGGTGATTTCCAGACGGAACATCTTGATGCCGCCCGCCGCAGAGCCGGCGCATCCGCCGAGGAAGGTGATGAACAGGAACAGCGCAGCGACCGGCTCACCCCAGGTATCGTACGGCGCCGTGGCGAAGCCGGTGCCGGTGAGCACGGAGACGACGTTGAACACCGCCGCCAGTCCTTCGTTCCAGCGTTCGCCGAAGCTGACATCCCGGAACTGGGCTTCCCGCAGCAGGATGATGATGGCCGAGACGGCAATGGCGATGGCCAGCAAGAGGCGCGGCTGGGGATCGCGCAGCAGCGGTCCCGGCCGGCCATTCAGCAGCAGGATCGCAAACAGGCTGAACGGCATCGCGGCCAGCGCCATGAACACGATGGCGACATAGATGGCGCCGGTTCCGTTGAACTGGCCGAACGAGGCATCATAGGTCGAGAAGCCGCCGGCCGAGAGGGTCGACATCGCATGGTTGATGGCGTCGAACCAGTTCATGCCGGTCAGGCCGTAAAGCAGGGCGCAGATCGCCGTCAGCGCAACGTAGGCAAAGCCGATATAGGCGGCGATGTCGGACACCTTGGGCAGGAACTTCCCGGTCCGGTCCGAGCTTTCGAGGTTGAACAGCTGCATGCCGCCCACCCGCAGCTGCGGAAGGATGGCGACCGCGGTGACGATGATCCCGACGCCGCCGATCCAGTGCAGGATCGAGCGCCAGAGCAGCAGGCCGCGCGGCATCGAGTCGAGACCGGTCAGGATCGTCGCGCCGGTGGTGGTCATCCCCGACACGCTCTCGAAGACAGAATCGGTGATGGAATAGCCCGAGACGAGGAAAGGCAGCGCCCCCACCGCGTTGATCACCACCCAGATGCTGACCGTGAGCAGGAAGGCTTCCCGCTGGCCGATGTGGAGATCCTTGCTGCGGGCCAGCACAAAGAGCAGGCTGCCGACCAGCAGGGAGATGGCGCCGGACGTCACGAACACGTGCTGCTGGTCGGTTGCGTCGGCAATGTCGATCAGGGCGCAGGGCACCATGGCCGCTGTCACCAGCAGGATCATCATTCCCAAAGCATAGATGACGGGGCGGAGCTGCATGCGCGCGCACCTTACGCCGCAAACCCTGCAAAGGTGTCAATGCCGGTCCCGGCGCGGCCCGGGCTGGTTGACGTTCCGGCAGGGGGGCGGCTAGAGCGGCGGGATTGGTTTCAAATGTAACCCTCCGGGCCGCGCTGATGTTTGATCACCCCTCCTATGATGCCCATGAGGGCGTGCACGCCTTCCACGACGCGGCCACCGGCCTCAAATGCGTGATTGCCGTGCATTCCACGGCGCTCGGCCCGGCCGCGGGCGGGTGCCGGATGTGGAACTACACCACGGGAGAGGCGATGCTGACCGATGTGCTGCGCCTGTCGCAGGGCATGAGCTACAAGAATGCGATGGCGGGCATTCCGCTGGGTGGCGGCAAGGCGGTCATCTGGGGCGACCCGAAGTCCGACAAGTCGCCGGACCTGTTCCGGGCCTTTGGCCGGGCCGTCGAGAGCCTGCGGGGCACCTACTATACGGCGGAAGATGTCGGCGTGGACGTCGCTGACATGTCCATCGTGCGTCAGGAAACCCGGTTCGTGGCCGGACTGGACGAGGGCGCCGCCGCCAGCGGAGACCCGTCTCCCGTCACCGCCCGGGGCGTCTATCTCGGCATCCGGCAGGTTGCGAAACGCCTGTTCGGCACCGATGACCTGAACGGGCGCACCATCGCGGTGCAGGGCGTCGGCTCCGTCGGCGGCTATACCTGCGCACACCTTGCGGCGGCGGGCGCCAACCTCGTGATCACCGACATTGACCAGGAGGCCCTTGCTTCGGTCGCCCGCAGCACCGGCGCGCGCATCGTGGCGCCGGGCGACATCTACGATGTCGAAGCCGACATCTTCTCCCCCAACGCCCTCGGCGCCATCCTCAATGAAAAAACCCTGGCGCGGCTGAAGGTCAAAGGCGTCGCCGGAGGCGCGAACAACCAGCTGGTCGTGCCGGAAATGGGCGAATTCCTGCGCCGCAAGGGCATCCTGTATGCGCCGGACTATGTGATCAATGGCGGCGGCATCATCAACGTCGCCGCCGAGATTTCCGGCAAGTATTCGCGCGACTGGGTCGAGGCCACGCTGGCGCAACTGATGGTGACGCTTGGCGATGTGCTTGACGAGGCGCTGAAAACCCATCAGCCTACGAACTATGTGGCCGACCGGATTGCCCGGGCGCGTATTGCCGCCGCCCGCCCAACTAGGTAAGACTCCTTAGTCCCGCCTCGCCTGTGCAATGGTAGAGGCTGAACAGAAGCCAGACTGGGCCGCAAGCCAGTCAAGGCCGCAAGGAGGACATCCCGTGTCTATCATCGCCATGCTTGAGGGCTCGACAGAGACCGACATCTCGACCACCCGGTCAGCCCTCGCCATCGCCCAGCGCATGAACCTGCCGCTGATCGGCCTGTGCGCCCTGCCAGATCCCCAATCGGCCCTGATGGTTGTCTCGACGCCGGAATCGGCCGGCATGTCCGCCGTCGCCGTGCAGAACATCATCGAGCTGCAGAAAGACATCCTCGCCAAGTCCGAGAGCGCCTTCCGCGACACCGTCACCACCGGCGCGCACGGACTGGAGTGCACCTTCCTCCATCAGGTCGGCATTGCCGAACATGCCGCCGCGAGCGCTGCAACGCTGGCTGAAGCCATCGTCTTTCCGCGCGGCGCCGCCAAGACCGGCGAGCCGCTGTCGATGGCGTTCGACCATGTCCTGATGGACGCGCGGCTTCCCGTCGTGCTGGCCGGTACACAGCCCTATGTGCCCGGCCCCATCATTGTCGGCTGGGACGGCTCGAACGCGGCCTCCCGCGCCGTGCGCTTTCACTTGCCGCTGATCCGGGCTGCGGGCGACGTGATCATCGCGCAGAACCGGAAGGATGCCGAACGCGACGGCGCCCGGCCGGGCATTGCTACCGATTCCCTCGAAGACTGGCTGAAGCGCAAGGGTGTCGCGGTGCGAACCGAGGCCCTCGAAGGCCAGGTGGCCGGCGCGCTTCTGGATCTCGCCGCGCGAACCGGCGCCACGATGATCATCGCCGGCGCCTACGGACATTCCCGTCTCGGCGAGCGCCTGTTCGGCGGAACCAGCCGTCGCCTGCTGGAAGCCGATGACGCCCCCGCGCTCGCCCTTGCCCGCTAGATTGACCGGAGACTGATCATGTCGCTACGCCGCATCACGCTTCAACTTGCCCGCAATCCCGGCCAGCCGGCCGGGGATCCCGAGCAGGGCTACATGATCATTGCGCCGATCGATGCAGACGGTCATCTGGATGTCGAAGCCTGGCGCGCGCAGCGCAAGGCCTGCCGGGTGTTCCGGTTCCATCCGGATCCGGCCGAAGAGGCCGATGGCTGGCTGACGCATCGCGGCGAACAGTGGGTGTTCCACTATGACGAAGAGGCCGAAGGCGATGATGAGCCGGTCTTCCGGTTCGGCGCGCATGTCTTCCGCGAAGGCGAGTACATCACGATCAACCATCCGGACCGCGAAGCGCAGACCTACAAGGTCACCGATATCGCGCCGGTCTGACCTTTCCGGAAGGTTAATCCGTTCGCGGAAATGTTTTGGACTTTTTGCGACAATTGTTTTCCATGAGGGGGTAGTGTGGCCAGCATGGACAAGATCGCTACACCTGTGATTCTCGCCGTCGCTGCGTTTCTCTACTTTACGCACGATGCGGGATTCAATTTCGAGCGCGCCAGCGCCGAAAAGCGTGTCGCGTTTGCCGAACGTCAGGCGCTCGGCGCCGTCAGCAAGGCGCAACTGGTGGCGCACACCGGGCCGCGTTCGGTCGTGGTCTCGGCAGATGGCCTTCGGGCGCGGGTCAAGGTGCGCGCTGATGGCGGAAACATGGAAAGCCGCCGGCGCCCGGAGACGTTCCGGCGCGCCTGCAACGGCTATGTCAAATCCCATCTCGACGGGCACGACATCGTGCTCCGCCTCGAATTCTATGACGACCAGGCCCGCATGGCCGGTGTCATGACGCTGTCACCGGCCATCTGCAAGGGGGCGGCCGCCAAGGCGGCGAAGACTTAGAAATCCCAGCGCAGCTGGACGCCGTAAGTCCGGGGCTCGTTGACGAAGCCGGTCAGGTTGTTGAAGTCGATGGCGCCTTCCAGCGCTTCTTCATCGGTGATGTTCCGTGCAAAGACCGAAGCGTCATAGCCGCGGTCTGACTTGTAGCCGAACTTCAGGCCGCCCTCCCAATAGCCTTCCTGGCCGAACTCGATGCTGTCATACAGGAAGAAGTTGGTCTCGCCCTTGTAGGCCCAGTCGGTGAAGCCGTAGAATTCGCCGCCCATGACGGGAATGGCGTAGCGCGCCGTCATGTTGGCAATCCATTCCGGCGCATTCGGGAATGCGTTGCCGGAGATGTTGTAGCCGAGCAGGTTTCCGCTGCCATCGAATACCGCCGGGTCGAGGATCGTGCATCCGCCGCCGCAGCCCGGCGCGATGATCAGGTCGTCCTTGAACTCGGTATTGTTGTAGGACAGGCCCGCCGTGACCAGAAGGTTTGCCAGAGG
Organism: Hyphomonas sp.; assembly: GCA_041739025.1. Classification (GTDB taxonomy): domain Bacteria; phylum Pseudomonadota; class Alphaproteobacteria; order Caulobacterales; family Hyphomonadaceae; genus Hyphomonas. The sequence continues at coordinate 2,140 of JBGSOU010000365.1, read as the reverse complement.
CGCCGCCTCGATGTCGGCTTCGAAGCCGTAGCCGCCGCTCTTGTCGGCGTTGAACAGCGACACGTCATTGGTCAGTCCGCCGACGATGGTCAGCTGCTGGCCTTCGAGGTCGAAGGCGTAGAGGCTGACATTCGCGCGCACGCGGTCATCGAACAGTTCGGTCTTCGCGCCGATTTCGTAAGACAGCACGGTTTCGCTGTCGGCCTGCGACGGGGCGCCGAAGCGTTGCTGCACGGTCGGGCCGCGGAAGCCCTTTGCGATGCGGCCATAGACATTCACGTCGTCGTTCGCGGTATAGGTTGCCGAGACGTCCCAGCTGACCTGCTCGTCGCCCAGCGTGCGCTGGTCGCCGGCCGCGCGGAATTGCTTTTCATCCTCGGTCCAGCGGGCGCCTCCGGCCAGCACCAGCCGGTCGGTCACGTCATAGCTGAGCGAGGCAAAGACCGCCTTGCTGTCGGTATCGAGCGCGCGCTGCGCAACCGACGTTTGCGGCTGGCCGGGGGTCAGGGTGTCAAAGCTGCGCGAGGTGATCGCCACTTCTTCCTGGAACAGGAACAGGCCGGCCTGCGCGCGAAGGCGCCCGCCATTGTCGAAGCTGAAGCGCACCTCGTGCGTGATCTGATCGAGTGCGTCCACGGCGCCGCTGGTTTCGACCGGGAATGGAATGGGGCCCGGGCCAAAATTGCCGGCGCCAAGGAAGGCAGCGCCGAAGCCGCCGTCAATGTCGCCGCGGCTTTCGATTTCGGCAGATTCGTAACCGAACACATAAGTCACATCGACGCTGTCGGTGAGGCCCTTGTCGAGGCGCAGGGTGACGCCGGACGTGTCCTGCGTCAGGAAGTTCTGGCCGTCGAAGTAGACGGTATCGCGATCAAAGCCGGCGCCAAGACCCTGCTGGCCCGCGTCGATGATGTTGGCGCGGAACAGGCGCGCGTCACCGTCATTCGACCGGGCATGCAGGTTCAGCAGGGCCGAGAAGTCCGTGCCGGCCGGCGTGAACAGGACCTGCGCGCGGCCGGCCAGTTCCTTGAAGCCTTCATAGCGGTCTTTCTCGCCCGTATAGGCGTTGTCCACATACGGGTCGCGTTCCTGGTAGAGGCCGGAGACGCGCACCGCGAGCACATCGTCGATGACCGGCAGGTTGACCGCGCCTTCGAGGTCGCGCGTGTTGTAATTGCCATAGGCGGCGCGGGCATAGGCTTCGAATTCATTCTGCGGCTTGCGCGAGTCGAACTTGATGATGCCGCCCGGCGTGTTGCGGCCGAACAGGGTGCCTTGCGGGCCGCGCAGCACTTCGATCTGTTCGAGGTCAAAGACCGGGAAGCCTTTCAGGATCGGGCTTTCATACGGCACATCGTCATAGACGAGGCTGACGGGCTGAGACGCGTTGAGATCGAAATCGGTATTGCCGATGCCGCGGATGTAGAAGCGCGGGAAGGCGCGCCCGAACGAGCTTTCAGCGATGACGCTGGGCACGCGCGCCGACAGGAACCGGACATCCGCGCCGGAGGATTTCAGGGTGTCGAGTTTCTCGTCCGACAGGGTCGTGATCGAGATCGGAACGTCCTGCAGGTCTTCTTCAACCCGCTGGGCCGTTACCGTCACGGTGCCGAGGCGCGCCACCGAGTCGCCTTCAGCGGTCTGCGCATGGGCGGGGGCGAGAAAGGCCGAGAGGGCGATCAGGCTTGCGCCTGCCATCAGGCAACGAAGGACGGTTTGTGACAGCATCTGGGACACCCGGTTCTGGCGGTGAAGGGACGTCCGTCAGCGCGGACGCGGCTTGAGCCGGGATGTGTCACAGCTAGGCGCCAAGGCAAGCACTGGTCGCCTGCCGGGCGAGTGGTCCGGTGTCGATGCCGCGGCTGCCGTGCTTTCAGCGCAACAGTTGTGGCAGGCGGGCTAGTTCCAGGGATTGAAGCGGCGCGGCGCACCCGGCTCAGCCGGCCGCGGCGTCATCCCGTCCTGAAGGTCATCCGGACCCGCTTGTGGCACCGGCGGCGGATAAGGCTCAGCGAGAACAGCGTCGTCAAAATCCTGCGCCATCGGTTCCGGCAGGTCGAGCGTGCCATCGATGACGATCCGCTGGGGCGGCTCGGATGGCGCGGACAACTCCGCCTCGGCCGGCGGTTTGGGCTCGGGG
>JBGSOU010000162.1:0-5782 GCA_041739025.1 Hyphomonas sp. | reverse complement strand
CATGGGCGATGAACAGGTCGTGCAGCCGGCCCGGGCCCGACAGGCCGGTTTCCAGCGCCGCCTCGAGGACACTGGCGCCGCTGCGCAACAGGTCGCCGGCTGCGGCGTGGGCCATCGCGCCCTGGTATTGCTTCGGGCTGATCCCCGCCCAGCGGGTGAACTCACGCTGGAAATGGTGAGGTGACAGACCGACCGCCGCCGCGGCGGCCTGAAGGTCGGGCCAGTCCGGCCATGTGTCACCCAGCCAGGCGAGAGCCCTGGCCATCCGGTCATAGGCGCGGGCGCGTTCGTCGAGGGGGGCAGGGGCATCAGACATGTGCTCAAAATGGCCCCGGACGGGGCCGCGCGCCACCCGTTTCTTGCGCCCGCTTGCGCCCGCCATTTTTGCCCTTTACCTCGCCGAGTGATCACGCGCAAAGTGCGTCGCTTGCACACGGGGAGGTTTGCGAAACCACATGGCCGACGCACGCAGCATCATTCTGCACGAATACCCGTCTTCGCCCTTCTCCGAGAAGGTGCGCCTTGCCTTGAGGCTCAAGAACCTCGCCTATGCGCGCGTAGAAATCCCGATGATCATGCCGCGCCCGGACCTGATGCCGCTGACGGGCGGCTACCGGCGCACGCCGGTGATGCAGATCGGCGCGGATGTCTATTGCGACAGCGCCATCATCCTGCGCGAGATCGAGGCGCGCTATCCGCTATACGCGTTGAAGCTGCCCGGCCATGAGGGTCTTGCGCAGATGGTGGCGGGCTGGGCGGACTCGCGCTGGTTCCAGTCTTCGGTGGCGGTGATTTTCGGCCACATGGGCGACACGGTGCCGGAGGCCTTCATCAAGGACCGGGAGCAATTGTCCGGCCGGCCCTTCAACATCGAGGCCATGAAGGCCGTGGCCCCGATGATGAAGGACCAATGGCGCGCCCGGCTGATGCTGGTCGAAGAACGCCTCGCCGGCGGCAAGGGCGCGGGCAGCGGCAACTACCTGATCGGCGCAAAGGCCGGCCTCGTCGATGTCCATGCCTACATGAACGTCTGGTGGATGAAGCAGGCGGTGCCGGAATTTGCCGACGCCTGCCTCGAGAATGCACCGCTGACGGCGGCCTGGTATCACCGCCTCGCCGAAGTCGAAGGCCAGGAGCCGGAGACGATCACGTCCGGCGAAGCGCTTGCGATCGCCAAGGATGCCGCGCCTCGCCTGGTCGCGGCCACCACGCGCAACGAGCCGCAGGAATTCTCGCCGGGCGAGCAGGTTGCCGTTGCACCGGATGATTATGGTCAGGTCTGGGTCGAGGGCGAACTGGTGCATGCGGACTCGCAACGCATCATCCTGCGCCTTTTCACGCCGCAGGCCGAGACGATCCACGTGCATTTCCCGCGCGCCGGCTTTCTGGTGCGCCGGGCGTGATGGGCCACGCAGGCCGGGCTGGAACCGGTTTCGATGTCGCGCCGCAACAATAAAATGTGACGCCCTTGCCAAGCCGGCCGGTCCGGATACGCTCCTCCCAAACATAACGGGAGGACAACATGAAGCGCATTCTACTCGCCACCACGGCCTTGCTCGCGGCCTGCAGCAGCTTTTCCAGCGGCGTTGCCGAGGCGCCCGCCGCCGCGAAGACCGAGGTGAAATCCGAAGGCTGGTATCCGTCCCGATACGGCGCGGAGGACCGGCTCGGCGCAATGAACAATCTGTCTGCGGAGAAAACCGCCGAGGCGGCCAAGCTGATCACAACCGGCAAGACCTACGCTCTCGGCCAGGTCACCGGCCGGAAGACGCCTGCCTACGGCCCGCGCACCTTCAACATGACGGTTCTTCAGCTCTCGGATGGTTCGGGCACGCCGCTCGGCGAGAACAAGGCCGTCGGCAATGATGATCTCGTGAACACCTATGTCGGCATTGGCAGCCAGATCGACGGCCTCGGCCACATGGGTATCGACCACCGCTACTACAACGGCGTGCCGGTCTCCGAATTCGTCACCACCGGCGGGCTCACCCAGTATGGCACCCACACGCTGCCGCCGGTCGCGACGCGCGGCGTGCTGCTCGACATGACGGAAGTCTTCGGCGATCCGGTCGCGGCCGGCACCGCCTTCAACCGCGCCGAGATCGAACGCGCGGCCGAACTCGCCGGCGTCACCATCGGGAAGGGCGATGTCGTCCTGTTCCACACCGGCACGATGAAGGCCCAGGAGGGGATGACGGAACTTTCGCCCGTTGAGCCCGGCCTCGGCGTTGAAGGCGCACAATACCTTGCCGATCTCGGCGTCGTCGCCATCGGTGCCGACACATGGGCGCTGGAAGTGATTCCATTCGAGAAGGAAGCCCGCCCCTTCGATGTGCACCTGACCCTTCTTGCCAAGAATGGCGTCTACATCCTCGAGAACATGGTGACGACCGAGCTTGCGGCGGATGGCGTGACCGAGTTCTTCTTCACGCTCGGCGCGCCGAGACTGGAAGGCGCGGTGCAGGCAATCATCAATCCTGTGGCGATCCGTTAGGTCGTCCGCAAACGGAACAGGCCCCGCCCTGACCCTCCCCGCACTGCGCCCGGGGAGGGTCAGGGCGGGGCGAGGGAGTCCGCTCAAGCCCGCAAGAACGGCACGATATCGGCTGCCAGCGTGTCCGACATCTTGTCCGCAAGGTCGTGCCCCCATTTCGGGTAGGATTTGAACACAGCGCCTGGAATGCGCCGTGCAATGTCCTGACCCGCGGCCGGACGGATCAGGGGATCGTCGGCCCCGTGGAGCACCAGCGTTGGCGCCGTGACCTGTCCGAGGCGATCATGCCAGCGCGGCGTGCCAAGAATGGCCGTGTACTGACGCGCCATGCCGAATGGCCGGTCCGACCGGCGGAAATCCTCGATGGCCCGTGTGCGGATCAATTCGGCGCTGTTGCGCAGATCGGGGTGTGATCCGATGGCGTGCTGGGCGTGCACGGCAATCTCACCGATCGCTTCCGGTGTGCGCGACGCCGGCACGGCCGTCAGGGCGGCCATCGCTTCCGGTGTCGCCGGTGGAAGCATGGGGTCGCCGGACGTCGTCATCACAGGGATCAGCTTCCTCACCTTGTGCGGATGGTCCAGCGCCATCAGCTGGCCGATCATGCCGCCCATCGACACGCCGATCACATCGGCTTTCTCCACACCGATGGCATCCAGAAGGCCTGCCGAGTCCGCCGCCATCGCATTGAGGGTGTACGGAACAAGCTTGCCCGCGTCCTGCCCCGTCATCACAGCTGTCAGCACCTCCATCGGGGAGGGCGGGGCAAATTGTGTGAACTCGGTCGAGAGGCCTACGTCCCGGTTGTCAAACCAGATCACCCGGAAGCCGGCATCCGCGATTCTGCGCTTCAGGCCTTCCGGCCAGCGCGTCATCTGCAGCGCAAAACCCATGATCAGAAGGACCGCCGGATCGTTCGGGCTGCCCATCGTCTCATACTCGATTTCAATGCCGTTGGCCTTCGTGCGCGCCATGTGTGTGATCCTGTCCTGGGGGTTGACCGACATTAGGCGCCGCGCGGGCCTGATCAAGCGGCAAAAGAAAACGCCGCCCCCCGGAGGAGGCGGCGTCTGGTTGGGTTCGACCGCTGCCGATCAGAACGTGACAGAGGCTTTCATGTACACGAAGCGGCCCGAGCTGCCGTACGGAATGTAGCCCGAGAACGGTATGTTGCCGGTGCCGTTCAGGTTTGTACCATCGATGCTCACAGGGGCTGGATCACCATACTCGTCGAACAGGTTGTCCGCGCCGAGCGACAGGGTCACCTTTTCGTTCCAGGTATAGCGGGCTTCGAGGTCCACGAGCGTATTGGCGCCAATTGTGTAGTCGCGCGTTCCGCTGGTCCGGTCGTTTGGCACAAGGACTTCGCCATAGCGAATGGCCCGAAGTGTGGCGCCAAACGGACCGTGCTCCCAATCAAGCGACCCCGTGAATTTCTCCTTCGGGGTTCCTTCTTCCAGGGTTTTGACGTTGCCGCGGGCGAACAGGGGTGAAGCCGGGGACAGCGCTGTCAGGACCGGAATTTCGGGTACCTTCACGACATCGGTGTTGTTGAAGTTTGCGCCAAGCGTGCCGGTAAACCGGCCGAAGGCGGTTTCAGGGAAAGTGTAGTTGGCGACGATATCGATACCGGTGGTTTCGGTATCAACTCCGTTCAGGAAGAAGCGCCCCGACGCGCCCGGAAAGCCCTGGCTGGCCAGGTAGTCGCGCACCGCGTTCGATGCCGCGTCGGTGTCAGGGCCCGTTCCCAGGTTTTCCGAAAGGACAATACGGTCGGTGATATCGATGCGATAGGCATCGACCGTGACACTTAGATCACCCAACCGCAGCACGCCACCGATTGAATAGTTGATGGAGGTTTCTGCTTCGAGCGGCTTTGCGCCGAGTGCGATTGCAACAGGGTCCGATACCGGGAAGGTCGTGACATCAAACGGAACGCCACCCACGAAGTTTGTGGAAGTAGTGGCGAAGTACTGCTGTTGCAGCGAGGGGGCCCGGAAGCCGTTCTGGACCGAACCGCGCAGGGCGAAGGCGTCGTTGAAGTCGTAACGGGCGGCAAGTTTGCCGGTGACCGTTTCGCCAAAATCCGAATAGGACTCGCCGCGGATCGCGGCAGCGACCAGCAACTTGTCGGTCAGGTTGGCTTCAAGGTCGAGGTAGACGCCGACCGCCGTGCGATCCTCGTCCACCTCGTTTGCAGGGCGGAACCCCGGGAAGACTTGAGCGCCCGAGGCAGTTGCACAGCCGCCGGCGAGGATAACGGCGGGCTTTGTCGCCGCAGAGCCGGTGCAGCCGCCCGACCCGATAGGGATCAGCACGCCGCCGTTACGATAAGAGTCCGGTTCGCCAGCGAAGATTTCGTACGTGTCCTGACGCGCTTCGAGCCCCCAGGCGACGTTGAGATCAGACGCGAGTCCATCAACGGCGAAGGCTTTGGCGGCCGAGAGGTTGGCCGTGAGCTGACCGTTGCGGAAGCCGCCGGCATCAAACACAGTCTTGGACGTTGGTCCGATCGAACGGTTCAGCGTGTTCTTGATGGTGAATTCCATCTCGTTCGACCCGTAGACGAGCGAGGCATCCATGTCCCAGCCGGCCCAGTCGAAGCGCGCGCCGCCAGCGGCCGAGAGGTCGGTCGTGGTCGGAGCGATCAGCGGCAGGAAACCGTTGGGGTAGATTTCGATGACGTTGCGGTCATCCAAAGCCCGGCGATAGAAACCCGCCGAGACGGTGTCGCGGTCCTGGTAGCTCGCCCAGCCGTAAAGCTCAACGCCATTGGCGAGGTCATAGCCGGCATTGGCGAAGACCGTGAACTGTTCGAGTTCCGGCTCGCCGGTCCAGGCGTTGAAGCGGTTGATGACGGCTTCTGCATCCGGTTGGGTGCCCGGGTAGTTCGGACGGGTATCGAAGCCGGAACGCTCCGTATGCTGCTGGTCCTTGTATTCGGCCGACAGGGTCAGGAAGCCCGCGTCGCCAAGTGCGAGGCCTTTCCAGCCGGACAGGGTGAGGACGTGGCCGTCAGAGCGCTCGCGCGTGACGGTTGCGCCCGGGTTGGGAACGCCGGCTGCCGTAGGCGGCGTTACCGGCACCGTGTACTCGGTCTCGCGCCAGCCATAGCTGACCCCGGCGCCGCCGCCGGAACTGGCTTCCTTGAGACGCACGTTGATCACGCCGGCGATGGCGTCTGAACCGTACAGCGCCGAGGCGCCATCGCGCAGGACTTCGATGCCGCCGACGGCATCGGTGGGCACCGTGTTGAGGTCGACGGCCGAAGAGCCGCGGCCGATCGAG
>JBGSOU010000140.1:0-3402 GCA_041739025.1 Hyphomonas sp. | reverse complement strand
GGACGGCGAGCGCGACCGCCTGCTGGCGGAGGAGATGAGCTGCAGCCTTGCCGACGCGCTGCAGCGCGGCGATGGCGCAGCGGCCAAGGAGACCGCCGCCCTGCAGCAGAAACAGAACGCCGCCGCGCGCCAGAAGGCTGCGTCACCTGATCCCCCGAAGGAAGAACATGCGCCGTACACAGAATAAGACGACGCGGCCTTTGTGGCCCGGATCGAATCGATGGCAGCCGTTGAGTGTGAGCTGGCGTCGCGCGATCTTGCCTGATGTGACGAAGTCGAGGCCCGTGTACGGATCAGGCCTTGGCGTGGGCGGCGAGGTTGTCGGGGGTGGGTTTGGCTTCAAAGCCGTTGGGCGGGTCGGGGATGAGGGTGGCGCGGCGCACCGGTTCGCCGGTGGCTTCGGCGACGAGTTCGGCGGAGCGGGCCTCCACCGCCTCGGTGAGGCGCGCCATGAATTCATCCTTCGGCAGGCCGGGGGGGATCGGCTCGAGGAACTCGATCACGGCCGTGCCGGTGCGGCGCGGGGCTTCCTGCTGTTGCCAGAAGACGCCGATATTGGTGGCGACCGGCACGACGGGCACGCCCATCGCTTCGGCCATGTGCCAGACGCCGGACTTGTAGCGGAAATGGTATCCGACCGGGGCGAGGTGGCCTTCCGGATAGATCAGGACACGGCGGCCGTCTTCCTTTGCCTTCTGCATGCCGTTGGCAAGCGAAGAGGCTTTCTTCTCGCCGCCGCCGCACGTGTCGATGACGATGGCGCCGAGCTTCTTCAGGATGCCGGAGACGAGGGGGAAGCGTTCAAGATGGTCGCCGGTAACGAAGGCGAGGTTTTCGACTTCGGGATAGACGAGGAAGCCGTCGCCCCAGCTCTGGTGTTTCGAGGCGATGATGAAGGCGCATTGCGGCAGGCGGCTGCGCCCGCGGACCTCTTTGCGGATGCCGGCGATCAGGCGGAGCGCGAGGTTCATGGCGCGCGTATAGCTCTTGATGATCGCCCGCACGGGGCTGTGACCCGGCCAGGCGAGGAAAGGCAGGGAGACGAGCACGTAGAGGACCGACAGCAGCCAGTAGGCGGTCTGGAAGAGGGGCGCGCGCATGGAAAGATGCTCCGTAGACGAAGGATCAGCTGGACTTGAGGACGGCGAGCACTGCCCGCGCCATCGCCGGGGCGTGCTGGGACAGCGGGCCGGGCAGGCGGTTGTAGATCTTGTTCTGGCCGGTCTGCATGACCACGCCGAGCGCCATCGCCGCCTTCAGCGCCGGATCGCCTTTCGGGATCGCACCGGCCGACATCAGTCCGCCGATGATCCGCTCGGTGACCGATACCGGATCGTCCTCGCGGCGCTTGTCGTAGGGCAGGTAGCGGTTGAGCGAGACGAGGTGGAAGGAGAAGAGGAGGAAGTCCTCATCCGCCAGCTTGCAATAGGCGGTGACGGCGGCGAGGACCTTGTCGTCCAGCTTGCCGGGGCCGGTCAGCGCTTCGGCGAGCAGGCCTGACAGCCGGTTGTGGGTGGCCATGAACAGCGACAGCGCGAGCTCGTCCTTGCCCTTGTAGTGGCGATACAGCGCGCCTTCGGACACGCCGGCCTTGTCGGCAATCTCGCGCGTGGTGGCCGCGTCGACGCCTTCATGGATGAACAGCTTGAGCGCGGCGCGCTCGATCTTCGGCTTGGCGTTGCGGGCGCGCTGCTTCGGTTCGGCGTCCTTGGGCGGGGGGGTGGCGGGGCGGGCCATGTTGAAACGTCTCCGGTCCTGATGCGCTCTCCCTAGCAGGCCGCGCCGCTTTTTGCAAGTGATTATTCGCTCACTAAACCGGGGATGTGTGAATTTTCCGGTAACCCTGCGGGCGTGGCGGGCCGGGCCGGACATGCAAAACGCGCCGGCGGGCGGCGCGTTTCGTCAGTCGATGGGGGCCGGCGTGTCCGCCAGCGTCAGGCGAGGACGTCGATCCGGTAGCTTTCGATGACGGTGTTGGCGAGCAGCTTCTCGCACATTTCCTTGACGCGCTGTTCGGCGTCCGCCTTTGCGAGGCTGTCATCGAGTTCCAGCTCGATGACCTTGCCGACGCGGGCGGCCCCGACTTCGCCATAGCCCATCCGGGCGAGCGTGTCGGCGACGGCCTTGCCTTGCGGGTCCAGCACGCCGGACTTCAGGGAGACGTGAACGACGGCTTTCATTTGCTGCCCCCTGTGAAGCTGACGACATTGTCCGTGTCGCCCGATTCCCGGATGATCCCAAGGCGGCGGGCAACTTCGGCATAGGCCTCGGTGACGCCGCCGAGGTCCCGGCGGAACCGGTCCTTGTCCAGCTTCTCGCCGGTCTTGTTGTCCCAGAGGCGGCAGCTGTCCGGGCTGATCTCGTCGGCCAGCAGGATGCGGGGCATGTCGTGGTCGGTTTCGAAATAGCGGCCGAACTCGATCTTGAAGTCGACCAGCCGGATGCCGGCGCCGGCGAACAGGCCTGACATGAAATCGTTGACGCGCAGGGCGAGGGCGATGATGTCGTCATACTCCTGCGGGGTGGCCCAGCCGAAAGCGGCGATGTGCTCTTCCGACACCATCGGATCGTGCAGCGCGTCGCTCTTGTAATAGAACTCCACCAGCGGGCGGGGCAGCTGCTGGCCTTCGGGCATGCCGAGGCGGGTCGACAGGGACCCTGCGGCGATGTTGCGCACGACGACCTCGAGCGGGATGATCTCGACCTTGCGGATCAGCTGCTCGCGCATGTTGAGGCGGCGGATGAAGTGGGTCGGGATGCCGATGGCGCTCAGCTGGGTCATGATGAACTCGCTGATGCGGTTGTTCAGCACACCCTTGCCATCCAGCACGGCCTTCTTCTGCGCGTCGAAGGCCGTGGTGTCGTCCTTGAAATACTGGATCAGGGTGCCCGGCTCTGGTCCTTCATAGAGGATCTTGGCTTTTCCCTCATAGACGATGCGCCGTTTGCTCATTCTCTCCGGCCCTTCCTGCAGTGCCTGGGGCGTCTTGTTCCGGCGGAATCACCGGGGTGCGTCCCTGAAGGCGCGACTGTTACGCCAAGTCCGGCCCAGAAACAATTATTGCGAACAGGCGCCACCCACATCTATATGACCCCGGAAACCACCAGTCCTGACGCAGAAAAGGGTATCGCCATGAGCTCATTCGATGATCGTGAACGCGCTGAGGAAGCCCGCTACGCCCTTGACCAGGAAACGCAATTCAAGGTGGTGGCCCGCCGCAACAAGCTGCTCGGCCTGTGGGCTGCGGAGCTGATGGGGCTGGAGACCGGCGCCGCCGAGACCTATGCGAAATCGGTGGTGATCGCCGATCTCGAGGAAGCAGGCGACGGCGACGTGATCCGCAAGGTGCTGGCCGACCTGAGCGCCGCCGGCGTGTCGCAGACCGCTGCGGCCATCGAGGA
>JBGSOU010000135.1:0-2116 GCA_041739025.1 Hyphomonas sp. | reverse complement strand
CCGGGGCGCGCGGCGCATCTGCGCCCAGAGGGCGCCTGGCAGGGTCAACTGTCCGATGCGGCTCGATTCGGCTTCGATGAGGATCGGCTGCACGGGATCGAACTTCACCAGCTGCATCGCAAGCGCCGTATCAAACGCCTTTTGCGTCGGCTGCGGGCGCTCCAGCGCGCCGAACAACGAACCGCGATGGCCCGCCAGACCTTCAAGGTCCAGCACCTGGGCGCCGCGCGCCGCCATCAGGTGCAACAGATCGGTCTTCGCCGTCCCGGTATTGCCATCCAGCACCACGAGGCGCGGCGCGAGGGGCGGATCCCCCTCGGCCGGCGCATGCAGCAGCGTCACAACCGCCCGCCGAAAAGACTTGTAACCGCCGTCAAGCGTCTCCGCGCGCCATCCGATCTGCTTCAGGATTGTCGCAAATGATCCCGAACGCATGCCGCCGCGCCAGCAGTACACGAGCGGCCGGTAACTTCCGGGCTTCTCGAGCAGATGCGTTTCGATGTTCAGGCCGGCCCGCCGCGCCACCAGCGCGCCGCCGATCTTTCGGGCCCGGAAGGCGCTTTCCTGCTTGTAGATCGTCCCGACGCGCGCGCGTTCCTCATCGTCGAGAACCGGCAGGTTCAGGGCGCCCGGCAAATGATCTTCGGCAAACTCCCCGGGCGACCGCACATCGATGATCTCATCGAAAGGGCCGTCCAGAAGATCCCGCAACCGTGACAAGGTGTAAGCCATGCGCCTGCCTAATCCCTGCGGCTCAGCACGCAAGGCGCGCACACAAGAAAATGCGATGCACGGCTCCAAAGACTACTGCGGCTGGCGGAGAGGAAGGGCGTCGCGCCCAACAAATTTGAAGATTAAGTATTTGTTTTTTATAAATTTTTTTAAATAGCGTGCAGCGCGATGTGTAGCAGATTGTGCAGCATTTTAGCGGCTTCAGAAAATCCTCAGTCGCAAGTCTCACGATTTCGGTGCTGTTTCCGTCTGCGTCTCTTGCCGACGCGACCGCTCGCATGGATAGCCCACATTCGCCGAACATTCTTTATCAAAAATGCCCAGTCGAATGATCGTGCAACAGCGACATCTCTGGTGGCACCAAGACCGTTGTCACGACTGCCGTCAGGAGCGCCGCTACCGCTATGAGACAGAGTTCAATCATGACCGCAATTCTGAAGACGCGACCGGCTCCCGCGTCGTCCACCAAGAGACGGGGTGTGAGACGGTAGCGATTGAAGGTCGCGAGTGCGAGCGCGAACGCGATTGCGAGGGCCTTCAGTGCGAGCGTTGCAGTGTACGGTTCTCGAAGGTTCAGATGCGACGGATCAAGGATGGCCACAGAAAGAACGAAGGCGGCCAGCAACAGGAACGCGATGACCAGAGCTGCTTTGGCGCTGAAGCGGCGAAGTACGGGCACAAGTCGGCAAGGCGAGCCGGGAATCCATGGGCATCATGACGGCTGCCTTCGGCGCTCCGCTCAAAAGCGAGTATCCGCTTGCGGATAAGATCGGGGAGCTGTTTTCGGCCGCCGGGGACGCCGACGGCGATGGTGTCTCCAATGGTGACGAATACAGGGCGGTGATTTCCGGCGGCCGGGCAGGTTACATCAAGGCAGCACTTGACCCAGACCTGCGCGACGGCAATGCGGCCGAGCCGGTTGCCGCCGATACGAACCGCACACTGACAGTCGGGATCGTTCTTTATCCTGGGTTTGAAGTCCTTGATGTGTTCGGCCCCGTCGAGATGTGGTCCTACGTTCCCGGGTTCAAACTGGTTATGGTTGCAGAGACCGCTGGGCCCGTTGCATCTGCGAACCAAGGTATCTCTACCATCGCCGACGTCGCTTTCGCCGATGCGCCCCAGTTCGACATTTTGATGGTACCCGGCGGCGCGGGTACTTACCAGCAACTGCACAACGAAGTCTTCTTGGAATTCCTCCGTACACAGGACAAGGGAACGACTTACACCACATCCGTGTGCACCGTAAGCGTCCGGCCTGACCGCCCCTGACGAAGTCAGGTCCTGAACTTCCAGGGCGCGAGTTCTGCGACGCGGTTGATCGGATGATCAGCGATCTGTGACAGGACGTTTGTGAGCCAGGCCTGCGGGTCGACGTCGTTGA
>JBGSOU010000083.1:0-8520 GCA_041739025.1 Hyphomonas sp. | reverse complement strand
TCAGTACGGTCAGCCAGGGCGGCCCGTCCTCGGCCTCGATCGCGCCAGTCGCGGCGCCGCATGCGCTACACGCGGGCGCCTGCTTCAGGTATCCGGCAAACAGGGGCCCCTTGCCACAGGCCGGGCATCGTTCCCGCAGGCCGCGCAGCACATACCGGAGGGAAGGGGAGAGGGCCATCGCGGCATCCTAGACCGCCCCGGCTGCACCCGAACCGTGGGATGACGCCGCATCCGGGGTCTGCTAACCCGGAACCCATGAGCTGGGACTGGGACAAGATCGAGCAAGTGCCGGGCTTTGCGGGCGCGCGCGTCCGGGCAGAGCGCGAGATCCCTGACATTCTCCAGAAGTCGCCGTCGGACCCCATCGACCCGGAACGCCAGAGAAAGGCGCTCTCGCGCTATGTCTTCGGCGGCTTCGCCTCCTTCGTCGTGATGTTCATGGTCGCCGAGGGGCTGCTGCCGAATGGCGGCCTTTGGGAAGTGATCACATTCATCCTGTTTCCGCTGCTCTTCCTGTTCAATATCGGGCTCGCCCTGTTCCTGTTGCGCGGCCGTCTGTCCCGGCTGTTTTTCGAGGCGCAGGTCCGTCTCGGCGTCAAGGCTGAAGCCCTGACGATCATCGCCGGCCCGCTTGGGCTCAGCTACGTGCCGGCGCCCGGCGGTCCGCCGAAAGGGCTCGAATGGCTGGCGCAGCAAAGTTGGGCACCGGCCGAATTCCGCGCTGCCGCCACCGCCTTCAAGGCCGCGGGCGGCATGGACAAGGCTGTTGCCACCGTACGCGACAGCGGCCTGTTCACCGAAGCCAACGTCTACGTTGTCGGTTCGCCCGAGCAGAAGGCGAAGTATGCCGAATACGCCGCCGCCAACCGCCGGATCGAAGATGGCTTCGAGGGGCGCCATGCCGGGCTCGCCCTGTCGATGTTCGAATGGATGGAGTCGGTCGAGGACGCGCCGGACGTGCCCCACCTCGTGATCGTGCTGGAAGCGCCGTTCCGCCTCCACGGCGTCACCCAGCTGCGCGCGCGCAAAACCAGCTGGCCGCAGGATCCGCAAGGCAGGCAGGTCGAGGAGGTCGATCTCGGTCCGAAGGCGTTCGATGCGCTCTACCGGCTGCGCGCGTCCGATCAGGTCGAAGCCCGCGCGATCTTCAACCCCGCCGTCATCGAACGCGTCATTGCGCTCGCCCATGGCGGCAAGTTCCGCGCCGTCGCGCAGGGCAGCGACCTCGTGTTCGACTTTGCCGGCGGCCCGAACCGCTTCCAGCTGGTGGATCTGATCACCGGCGTCTGGAGCGACGAAACCATCCGGCAGACCCATGCCGACCTTGCCGAAACGCTCGCCCTGGTCGAGGCGCTGGGCCATGCCTTCATGCTCGCGCGAAAGTCTGATACGGGCGGGGCATGAGCCTTCCGACCCTTGATGACCGGAACTTCGATGCGGACCGCCAGCACTGGCTGGCCGTGCGCGTCTATTACGAAGACACCGATTTCACCGGCATGGTCTACCACGCCAATTACCTGCGCTTCTTCGAGCGCGGCCGCTCTGACCACCTGCGCGATGCCGGCGTCTCGCATCAATCGCTGCTGGCACGCGAAGATCCGGCCGCTTTCACGCTGACGAACGTCAACGTCACCTACCGCCGGCCCGCCAAGGTCGATGACCTCTTGCACGTCCGGACGCGATATCTCGGCATGGACGGCCCCCGCATCCGCTTTGCGCAGGCCTGCCTGAGGGATGGGGAGCTGATCGCCGAGGCCGAGATAACCGCCGTGATGATCCATGCCGACGGCCGCCTGCGCCGCCCGATCAAGGAAATCGCCGAACACCTCGAAGCCTATCGCTGGCGGGGATAGACCACTTCCAGGACCGGTTCGATGCGAAGGACGGCGCACCCTGAAGGGGGTGCGCCGTTTTTCTTTGTGGAGCCCTTGCAATCAGATATATCGAATCCCAATTCAGATATCGATATATCTAAAAAGGAGTATCAATGAACACTTCATTCCCCCGCTACAATCAAGACAGCTGCCAGGGGCTTTGTGAGCAAGGAGACGTCATGCGGTCACATCAAGGGCTTCGCCGCCGCGAACGCTGGCACATGAAAATGCACCGCATGGGCGGCCACCGGCGCGGCATGGGCCGGGGCATGGGCCCGCGGCCGCTGGGCCACGGCGATCTGCGCCTCCTGATCCTCAGCTTGATCGCGGAAGGACCGCGCCATGGCTATGACCTCATCCAGGAAATCGAGACCCGCACCGCCGGTACCTACAAGCCCAGCCCCGGTGTCATGTATCCGGCCCTTGAAATCATACAGGATCTCGGCTGGGCCGAGGTGCGCGCCGAGGGTGGCAAGAAAACGTTTCACATTACCGCCGATGGCCGGGACGAACTCACCCGAGAGGCGGCGGTGATCGAGGCCATCCATGCCCGCCTTGCCGGCCTTCTGCAGGCGAACGAAACCGCTGACCCCGCCGACATCCGCGCCGCCATGCACCGCCTCCGGCATGCCGTCATTGTGGCGCGGGGCGAGACGTCCGACGCGGCCCGTCATCGGCGGATCGTGGAAATCCTGTCAGCCGCGAAGGACGAGATCGCGGGTCTCGACTGACCTCCCGGTCGTACGCCGGCAATTGTTCGGGGCGCCGGAAGGGGCCCCGAACGCACGGCCGCCGGGACCGCGCGCTCCCCGCTGAAAGCCGCCTCGGCGGTTAACAATCGGCCACGAAGGGTTAACCCTTGGCCTTTATCCCCGAAGTGACTGCGTAAAGGGCGCGATGCGCCGTGTTTCTGCCGGATTTGGACTCGAAAGAGGGTCTGAGACACACGGCCTCTTGTGCATTGCACAGGACCGAATCCTGATACCGCCACGCCCGCGGGCACGCCACGCCCGGATGAAGTTTGGGAGACACATCGTTCATGGAAAACGAATCCATCGGCAACGTCACCAGTAGCGGTGATTTTTCGCTGTTCACGTTGCTGGGCGAGGCTGATCCGGTCGTCAAACTCGTCCTGGTTGTGCTGCTGCTGGCCTCGATCTGGTCCTGGATCGTGATTGGCGAGAAGCTGTTTTCTCTCGGCGCCCTCAAGAAGGCCTCGCGCGCCTTCGAGGAAGCCTTCTGGAGCGGCCGCGCCGGGGAGGTTGACCTGCGCCCGGGGCAGGGCGGCAAGGATCCGGCGTCCCGTGTGTTCATTTCCGCCGCCCGGGAATGGCAGGATGCGGGCCGCGCCCTGGCCACCCCGGATGAGGCCTCCGCCATCGTGATGCGCGCCGAACGCTCGATGCGCGCCGCCGTGGACCGCGAGCTTGGACGCGCTGGCAACGGACTTTCGGTGCTGGCCACCATTGGCTCGGCTTCGCCCTTCATCGGTCTCTTCGGCACGGTCTGGGGCATCATGAACGCCTTCCTCAACATCGCCGAGGCCCAGGATACCAGCCTCGGCACTGTCGCCGGCCCGATCGCGGAGGCGCTGTTCGCCACAGGCCTCGGCCTGGTCGCAGCCATCCCGGCGGTCATCTTCTACAACATGTTCACCAGCGACCTCACAAAGCTGGGTGACCAGCTCGACACCTTCTCCCAGGACGTTCTCGTGCGCCTTTCGCGCCGGGCGTCCGATGCAACGCGGGATTAGGGCGCCATGGGTCTCATCCTCGGTTCCGGCGGAAAAGGCGGGCGGCGCGGCCGGCGCGCCCTGAATGCCGAGATCAACGTCACGCCGTTCGTGGATGTGATGCTCGTGCTGTTGATCGTGTTCATGGTCACAGCGCCGCTGCTGATCCGCGGCGAGGAGGTAAACCTCCCCAAGACCACCTCGGCGCCGCTGAAGTCGGAGGCCAATGATGCGCCGCTGACCCTTTGGGTGCGCGCTGACGGCACGGTGCTCGTCCAGCAGACCGAAGTCGACACCGCCAACCTCGCCTCGCAGCTCACCGCCATCATCGGTGAAGGCTATGACAAGCAGATCTATCTCTATGCGGATCAGGACGTGCCGTATGGGCGGGTGATGGAAGTCACCGCCGAGGTCCGCCGGTCGGGCTACACCCGCATGTCCTTCATCACCGAACAGAAGAAGTAACCCCGAAGGGAATCCCACCGCCCGATGTTTCGCGGCTTCGCTCTCTCGACTTTCATCCATGCCAGCGTCCTGGCGATGGCGATGATGTCGTGGCCGCAACCTTCGTCTGAATGCGACAAGGCCATCGAGCGCCTGCGCCGCGAGACTCCCGGCATCCGCTCCATCGAGATCGTGATGCAGCTGCCCGAATGCGCAACCTCGGCCGAGCTGCCGATCGACTTCGAGGATGTCGGCCTCGTGTCGAACGTGACCGAACTGCGCAAGGCGCCGGAGCCGGTGGACGAGCCGGCCCCGCCCGAGCCTGAAGCCGAAGAGATCCCGCCCGAGACGCCAGAGCCGGAACCCGCCGCCGCCGAACCGGAAGAGGCGGTCGCCATTCCCGACCCCAAGGCGAAGCCTGAAGAGGCCAAGAAGCCGGAGCCGAAAAAACCGGAGCCCAAGAAGCCCGAACCTCTGGTCAAGAAAGAGCCGCCCAAGAAGCCGGTCGATGACCTCGCCTTCCTGGATGATTTCGACAAGGCCCTGCAGGACAAGCGCCAGACCACACCCCGCAAGACCGCGCAAGAAACACCCGACCGCCCGGCTCTCGGCAATGCGGACCGCGACCGGGAAGGGGCGGGCGACCGCACCGGCAACACGGCCTCCCTTCAGGCTTCGCTGCGCCGCCAGATCGGCTATTGCTGGCGCGGCATCGAAGACCTGCCCAAGGAAGACCAGATCGACGTGACCCTCAGCATGAAACTCGAGCGCGACGGATCGCTTGCGGAGAACGCCAAACCTGTCAGCCCGCGCTCACGCCCTGTGGGCCGCTCGGGCCTGGCCTATGACCTGGCCTTCCGGGCGGTGAGCAAATGCGCGCCCTACAGTTTGCCGGAAGATTCGTATGAACAATGGAAAGAGATCGAAGTGACGATTGGCCCGAAACAGGGCTGAACGCGCTTTGAAACACACACAAGGAGTTTGAAGGAATGCATCACCGGGCCATGAACTATCTCCGGCACTTCCTCGCCGTCATGTTGATCGCGGCCGGCCTTGTTGCGCCCGCCTCGGCGCAGCTGCGCGTGCGCGTGGACGAAGGCAACTTCAAACCGACACCGATCGCCATTCCGGACTTCCAGGTCACCGGCGCCAATGCCGACCTCGCGAAACAGATCGTTGAAGTCGTGCGCTCCGACCTTGCCTCCACGGGCCTGTTCGACCTGCAGAACCCGGCCTCCTTCATCCAGAAGGACCAGACCATCAATGCCGAGCCGCGCTTCGCAGACTGGAAGATCATCCGCACCGAAGGCCTCGTCATCGGCGCATTCGAGGACCTGCCGGATGGCAAGGTCGCTGTCTCGTTCCGCCTGTGGGACATCTATGGCGGCGAGTTGATGCGCATCAATGGCGAGCCGGGCCGCCGCCTGACCACGACGCCGGAAAACTGGCGCCGCATCGCGCACAAGATTTCGGACTCGATCTACACCCGCCTGACCGGCGAAGACCCGTATTTCGATACCCGCATCGTCTACATTGCCGAGACCGGCCCCAAGACCGAACGCGTGAAACGCCTCGCGATCATGGATTCGGATGGCGCCAACCAGCAATACCTGACCTCCGGCCGCTCCACGGTGCTCACCCCGCGCTTTTCTCCGTCGGCGCAGGAAATCACCTACATGTCGTTCGAGGGCGGCAAGCCGCGTGTCTATCTCTTCAACATCGAGACCGGCCGCCAGGAACTGCTCGGCAACTTCCCGGGCATGACCTTCGCCCCGCGCTTCTCGCGCGATGGCCAGTCCGTGCTCCTGTCGCAGGCCCAGCGCGGCAATACCGACATCTACATCATGAACCTGCGTACCCGGGAATCGAGCCGTCTGACCGACCATCCCGCCATCGACACCTCGCCGTCGATGTCGCCGGATGGCAAATCGGTCGTGTTCAACTCTGACCGGGGCGGCTCGCCGCAGCTCTACATCATGAACACGGACGGTTCGCAGCGAGCCTGCCCGTCGGGTGGCCGGGATGTCGCCTGCCGCATCACCTTTGGCAAAGGGCGCTATTCGACGCCGGTCTGGTCGCCGCGCGGTGACCTGATCGCCTTCACCAAGCAGGAGGGCGGCAAGTTCTACATCGGTGTCATCGGCACCGATGGCAAAGGCGAGCGCCTGCTGACAGAGGCCTATCTGGACGAAGGTCCGGACTGGTCACCGAACGGACGTGTCATTGTCTACTTCCGCGAAGCCCGCGCCGGCGCCAGCCCGCAGCTCTGGTCGGTTGACCTTTCAGGCCGCAACGAACGCCGCATGGTCACCCAGACCGATGCGTCCGACCCGGCCTGGTCGCCGCTGCTGGAATAGCTGCACATTACGCCGAATTAAGCAGGCGGCTTCCGGGCGGCCTGCTACCCCCTTGGGCGCGGCCACGATTTAGCCGAATTCGGTGCGACATTCGATTGTCGTCCCAATTCGGCCAGATTATGGAATTAACGCTGGGTCGTTGAGGGGACGGAAATCTTCTTCTCCTAACAAGCCAGCGCGTCGTCCAATCCTCAGGAGCCCCGACAACATGCAAACATTCCTCAAAGTCACTGCTGCCGCCGTGCTTCTCGCTACGGGCGCCTGCGCCTCGAAGCCGAAACCGGTTGAAGAAGCTGCCCCCGTCGTCGACACCACCCCGGTGGTGGAAGAAGAAGTCGTCGTCAAAACCGATCCGGTCGTCGAATCCAGCATCGCTGCGGGTTCGCTCGAAGATTTCCGCGTCAACGTGGGTGAGCGCGTCTATTTCGATCTCGACCAGTACCGTCTCGACTCTGACGACCAGGACATCCTGAAGCGTCAGGCCGCCTGGCTCGCGTCCTACCCGAACGTCCGTGTTCTCATCGCCGGCAACGCCGACGAGCGCGGCACGCGCGAGTACAACCTCGCCCTCGGCGAGCGCCGCGCCAACGCTGTGAAAGAATACCTCGTCAGCCTCGGCGTCAGCGCTTCGCGCATCGACACCGTGTCCTACGGCAAGGAACGTCCGGTGGTTGCCGGCTCGAACGAACAGTCGTGGGCGCTGAACCGCAACGGCTGGACCCAGATCGTTTCGGGCGCCACCAGCTAAGTCTGACTGCGCAAGCAGGAAAATCGGGCAGCCGGGCGCCATAATTTGGCCCCGGCTGTTCCTTTTAGTGGCCTGCTCACTGCCCTGTTGCTTACCGCCCGGAGTTCTGCCGCCATGATGAAAGCTGCCCTGACGAGTTTCGCCCTTGCCGGCCTGCTGGCCGTGCCGTCCTCCGCCCAGGTGGTGACCACGCCCAATCGCAGCGCGCCGATCACCAAGGGTGTGACCACCGGCGATCTCTCGGTTCAGGTCGATCAGGCGCGGCAGGCTGCCGCTGATCTTCTCGTCCAGGTCAACCGGCTGGAAACCCAGCTCAGCAATGTCAATGGCCGTGTCGAAGCACTGGAGTTTGAACTCAGCCGCACCCGCGAAGCCAACAATGATCTGCTGACCGACAATGCGACGCTGGCCCGCGACGCCGAAGCCCTGCGCCAGCAGGTCGATCGCCAGTCCCGCGCGATCGCCGGCATGCAGGTAATCCTCGGGATCGAGCCCGAGCCTGAAACCGAAACCTATTCTTCGCTGGGCGATGCGACCGGTCCGCAAACCTTCGGGCTGACCCAGCCCCAATCGAATGGCCGCGGCGTCGATAGCTCGGCCCCCGCCCAGATCAATTCCGGCAGCGCCCTGCCTGAAGGCTCGCTCGGCACGCTGCCTGCCAGCGCCCTTCCGGGTGAAGCCGGCCCCTTGTTCGCCGAAGCCAAGGGCCGCCTGATCCGCCTTGACTATGCCGGCGCGGAAGAGGCGTTCCGCGCCTTCATCGACCAGTTCGGCAAGGACAAGCAGGCCGGTGAGGCCTATTTCTGGCTCGGCGAAGCCCTGCACCAGCAGCAGGCCTATGCCGACAGCGGCGCGGCCTACACGACCATGATCCGGTCCTATCCGGATGACGTGCGCGCCCCCGACGCGTTGGTGCGCCTCGCCCGCGCCATGCGGTTGCTCGGAGAAACCAGCAAGGCGTGCACCGCGCTCGATACCTTGCCGAAGCGGTATCCGGACGCGACGAAAGTCGTGCGCGACCTTGCCGCCGTCGAGCGGACCCGGTCCGGGTGCAAGACCTAGCGCTGACGTCCCGGTTTTCTGCCGCCCTTGAAGCGGTCCCGGCGGATTTGCGGGCCGGGCCGATCGGCCTTGCCGTGTCGGGCGGCAGTGATTCCGCATCGCTTTTGCATCTCGCCCATGCCTGGGCGGAGACCTCCGGCGCGCGGCTTCATGTCTTCACGGTAGATCATCAGCTGCGCCCCGGGTCTGCGGTAGAGGCCGAAGAGGTCGCGGCCGTCTCACATCGTCTCAACCTGTCGCACCAGGTCCTGCACTGGCGCGATCCCGCGCCGCGCCAGTCCGCCGCCCGCCGCGCGCGGCACG
>JBGSOU010000076.1:0-1547 GCA_041739025.1 Hyphomonas sp. | reverse complement strand
GCGCCAAAGGCCGGCTCCGCCCCCTGGGCCATCGACCTGTTCCTGCGGCTGGAGCAGCGCGCGCTCTATCCCGGCAACGGCTAGGCCGCCGTCATGCACGCGCTGTTTCTGCTCGAACTCGTCATCTTCAGCGGCTCGGCCCTGGCCTGGGGCTTCTGGGAATTGTTCAGCCTCCGGCGGACGGTCCGCAAGCGCGAAGCTGAAGAAGCCGCCGCGCGCGCCGAGGCCGAACGCGGCGTCTGACCGCTATTTCTGGATGGGCCGGCGCGGCATCCGGAAGGGAAGCATCAGCTTCACCAGCGGCGCTGCCAGCCGGTCCCCGTCAAAGCTCTCGTGCACGCCCGCCGCGCGGGCGCCCAGAACGTCGCTCTCGATGATCGAACGGCTGTAAAAGGGCGTGTCTTCCAGCGTTCGCCCCAGTCGAACCTTGCTACCCGTGCCGGACCGTGTGGTTCGCCGGATGCGGAAGATCGGCGTGGACGGAAGATATGTCCTCGGCGGCGGGTCGAAGACCGTATAGCTTCCATCCGGCGCAAACATCAGCGACAGGTTGCGTTCGGCGCCGTTCCGCTCGGCGGTATTGTAGAGGATGGCGGCCCGGCCATCTTCGGCCTGCACGCGCGACCAGTCCCAGTAGCGAAACGTCTCTTCCAGCGGCGATGACCCGCGATTGGTGTCGAGATACGCATCGCCCCGCCAGGACAATCCCGGATGCGTGAAATCCAGCTCGACATCGGCCGAAGGCGCAATCGGCTGCCAGGTATGGGCGCCGGCGCTGTCGAGGTTGAACACTTTCGTGTTGAAACTGCGCGGCGTCAGCCGGATCTGCCCGCGCACCGGCCAGGGCACCGGCATGCCGTGCTCGGCCACATCAATCACCAGCGTGTCGCCCTGCCAGGTCAGCGCGCTGGGGCCGATGGCGAGACGTGTTTCATCCGCACACAGATCACCACGCCCCCGCTCGGTCATGGTCCACCGGCAATGGCTGCGGCCATAGAGGGCCAGATTGACGGCGCAGTGATTGTAGGGATCGCGGCGGCCGGACCAGGCATAGTAAGGCGAGAAGACGCTGCCGATGAAGGCGATCAGCGTGAAACCGTATTCGCCGTCCCGGCTCAGGCCGTCGGCGTACCACCAGGTATAGCCACCCGGAGGCGTTGACGGATCAAACAGGTGGCCGGCCGGTCTGGACGCCGGGGTCGTATGTCCCATCCGCTGTTCCTTTTGCGCGCACCAAACGTCAATACAGTTTGACAGTCAAGAATGACAACATAAGGTGACACACAGGAGGCCCCATGGACGCAGATGCCTTGATTGAAAGGGTGCTTGACCGGTCGGTCGCGACCGGTGAAGTGCCCGGTGCGCCGCCCTTGCTGGGCCGGGCCATCCGCCATGCCGTGTTTCCGGGGGGGGCGCGCGTCCGGCCGAAACTCTGCGTTGCGGTGACCGCCGCGTGCGGGGAGGGGCGCGGAATCGAAGCTGCGCTCGGGGCGGGGGCAGCGCTCGAACTGATGCATTGCGCCTCGCTCGTGCATGATGACCTGCCC
>JBGSOU010000018.1:0-13935 GCA_041739025.1 Hyphomonas sp. | reverse complement strand
GAGCAAGCCGCGCGGGCACATCGCCGCCTGCATCGCGGAGGTCCAGGCGTCCTTCGAGCGCTGCCGGGGCGAGGCGGGCGAAGCTGCCCACTCTGCCAGGCCGCTCGGCTAATCCTGCGGCTTACGGCTGACGTCGCCTCTTAAAGAAGCAGATGCGGTGATCTTCGAGAGGTCCCGGGAGGCCTCATTGCCCTGAACTATACGCTCCAGCGACCGCAAGGAACGCACGGATCACGACCTGATGTCGCCTGTCCTGCGTGCAGACGACATATTCCGTCAAGCCGACACGCCCACCGCGCGGGGCGAGCGGCCGGTCCGTCAGGCGCCTGTCACACCCGAATTTGCCCGATGCCCCAGATAGCAGCGATAATCAACGCGATGATGAGCAGGATCGGCACGAGCGGGTGGATATTGTTGAGCAACCGCATCGCATTGCAAAGATAACCGACGGCATATTGCAGCGGGTTTTTGGGGCTTTTGGAATATTCCATTGCCGCCTTGACGACATAGAAAACGCCAGTGTTGACCGCAAGCAGGGCTTTGGACAGCCAGACGGCGTTTTTTGGCGCGATCAGGTAATTGCACTTGAGCAGAATACGCTGCTTGTCATGAGGGTTGTAATCGCCCTCCACCCAGTGCAGCTCTTTATGAAAATCAAGCAGCCCGAAATCATAAGTTCCGAAAGCCTTCTCGACCCCACTATCGGCAAAGATGACTTTATAGGTGGCGTCCGATTGGAGATAGATCAGCGACCGCACGACTGCGCCAACGGGCATGAAGCGCAGATTGCCGTCATAATGCTTTGTGAAAAGACCATGATCGCCGCCATAGTCCTTATTGTAATGCGAGATGTATAATTCGTCTGTGTTTTTCATCGGCACGAGCACGGAGTCCTCGGCAAACTGCTCGAGGATCATCGCATAGATCAGATCGTTATCCCGCAGCAGGTCGATCTTCGCGGTGATGTCGTCGGAGAAGGTACGCAAATAGACGTGCTTGGATGGCCGCGCCTTGAGCTCTTCGCGATAGGTATTCTCGACCCATGCGGCGAGCTCATCGATCAGGCCGCGCGTCGCGGGATCATCGAAGCGCCCGGTGCGCGCTAGAAACATCGGCTTTGCCGGGCTTTGACGATGCTCATCGGTATCAATAGTGGCGCTATGACCTTGATCGTTCATGATCCTGTTCCTTCATTACATTCTGTTCAGTGAATGCGGAATACCGCGAATACAGCGTCGCTCCAAAGACCAGCCCAATGACGATAGCCGCCACAGCGAAGGGCCACACCTCCCAGAAGCCTGCAAGCAGCAGAACGGATCCGAAGGCCGCGCCGGCCAGAGGCCACAAGGTTCCGAGGAGACGGCTTTTGCCGCCGTAGATCTCCATCAGAAGGACTTGGAAATTAAAGAGGACGTGAAGCAGCACTAACGGCCACCAAACGCTTGCAAAGCCGCTGTCCAGGAGCATGCCGCTGAAAGCCAAGATATTGCCGATCAGCATCGGATGGGACATGACCGAGTAAGGGAACGCGGTGACCCGCTCAGCTGGGAAACCGCCCACTTCATAGCCATAATAGGTCCGATCGGAGCCGAGTGTCCGAGCCGCAGCAATATTGAGGCTGAAACCTGCGATGGTGACAACGAGCGAATAGGCATTCGGCGATGCCGACAAGAAAACGAATCCCAGCGGAATCAGGGAGACCGTCTTCAGCAATATTGCATCGCGTTTGAAACGCCGAAGCGGCACTCTCCGCCAGAAGAACGCGAGCCCATAAACCAGATAGTGCCAGAAGCTCAGGACGTAGACTGCCATGTCCCAACGTCCAGCGGCTTTTGCAACGCCAACAATCGCAATAACGAAAACCGCCGTGCCAAGCGGAAGTGGGTCGTGCAGGGACCGGAGGCTTTGCGCGCTCGCTGCATATGTCATATGGAGTATTTTTAGGGCGTTCCAATTCAATATGATGACAAACAGATCGTGATCGTGACGGGCGCTACGTGGTTCAGCTGCCCTGGGGATCGAGCGCAATCCGATAGAGTTCCTGATTTGCGCGGTTCATCAGCCTGACGGTCATTTGCTCGCTGCCGCCGTCAATGTCGACCAGTCCGAAGAATTGCAGTCCGGCTGACGGTGGGAGGTTCTGGCCCTGTTCGGCGGTGGGCGCTTTTACGTATTTGGCTTCGGGACCGAAGGTCATATCGAGCTCGCCAGGACCGAATGTGCCGGCGTGCAATGGACCGGAAACGAACTCCCAGAACGGCTCGAAGTCCTTGAACTGCGCGGCTTCGGGATTGTAATAATGTGCCGCGGTGTAATGCACGTCGGCCGTCAGCCAGACCGTGTTGCGGATCTTTTCCGACTTGATGAATTTCAGCAGGTCGGCGATCTCCAGCTCACGGCCCCGGGCTGGGCCATGGTCACCATTGGCGATGGCCTCGGCGCCCTTCTTATCTTTCGAATTGTCCCAGACGATGAGGCCGATCGGCATGTCGCTGGCGATCACCTTCCAGGTTGCCGTGGATGATTTGAGCGCCTGCATCAACCATGCAAGCTGACGCTCGCCGAGGATGCTTGCCTGCACGTTCAGCTCGGTTTCCATCGATGCCCCGTTCGGGCCGCGATAAGAGCGCAGATCCAGGAAGAAGACATCGAGAGACGGGCCATAGGAGATTTTGCGATAGACCCGGCCGGGCTCCTCAGGGGTGAAGCGCAGCGGCGTCATCTCATGGAAAGCCCGCGAGGCGCGCGACTGCAGCAGCGGGATGGATTTTACCGTGTAGCGGTCGTCGGCCGTCAGATCTTTCGACGCCGACCAATTATTGACGACCTCATGATCGTCCCACTGCATGAAGGTCGGGCAGATAGCATTCAGCGCCCGGACGTGGCGGTCCATCAGATTGTATTTCCACTGGCCCCGAAACTCGTCGAGGGTTTCCGCGACCTTGCGCTTTTCGTCGATCAGGACGGCATTCTTCCAAAGCGAACCGTCAGCGAGTGTGACTTCATCTTTCATTGGACCGTCGGCGTAGACCGTGTCGCCGGAGTGAATGAAGAAATCGGGCGTATGGCTGGCAATGGTGGCGTAGCTGAACATGCCGTCAGCATCGATCCCCCAGCCCTGGCCTGCCGTGTCGCCCGACCAGGCGAAGCGGATATTGCGCTTTTCGGAAGGTGCGGTCTTGAAGCGTCCGACGATGGGCTCGGAAACGGCGTTGACGTCGTTCAGATCCACCAGTTGAAGCCGGTAGAAAATGTCTTGATTGGGCGTCAGGCCGCCGACCAGCCGTTTCACCGCGAAATCACCTGCCGGGTCCGCAAACAGAGGCGGCAGCTTCGCGGCATTGGCAAAATCCTCGCGCGTGGAAATCTCGAACATGACCTGCGACGGCCGGTCGGCACGCGCCCAGACCATGCCCGACGACATATCGACATCGCCCGACTGAACACCATGCGTGAAGTTCGGCCGTTGATTTGCCCTCGAGATGGACGGCGATGCGAGCCCTGTTCCAGCGATGACGGCAAGACTGCTGCTCGATACGAGAAATCCGCGCCGCGAAAGACTGTTCATATCAGGACGCTCCACCAGAGATGGCCAAAAGATCAGGGAATGTCTCTAGTGTACTGACGCCTTCACATTGGTCATGCGCCAGCTCACTCGCTCTCTATTGTGCATCGATTTTGCCAAACTCCGGCTGTAGCCCCGTTTGGATCGATGCACCAGATGCTAGCGGCCCAGCTTGTCAGTTCAGTTACTGTTGGATGAAGCTATTATGACCGAGAGGGCCAGGCGGTTCGTGCTGCCGTCTGCAAAGCAGGCTGCTGGCGACTGAGCGCCGGGTGACCCCATTGCGGGTGCTTGATCCCGGCTGCGGCAGCAACCAGATCGAGCGGCGATAGAGATATGTTCGCCGCGCCAGCCGCAGTCTGCTGCCTCAGTATCCTCATCGTCAGGCTCATCCGCGCGATGCATATGCGCGACGCCATGCGCGCTATGGCGGCTTCAAGGGGCCTGTGAAACGCGATCCCCCCGGGCAAGGTACTTACCGACGCTACAGGTATAGCTGTTTAATCGTGGGTTTTGTCATCCAGGTTTCATCTCTGCATGAAAGCATCTCTCGGGGCTGATGGCGGAAGAATTCAAGTCTAAAGGTTATTGAATCCCGCTGAGCTTGTCAGAACGCCTGCGCCGAAAGGAATAGCTGCCAGTCCGCCGATGTCGACTGTGTCGGTCAGACCCTTTCGCTGTGTCACGCAAGTAATGCAAGCGTTCTCGTCTGCAACACTGAGAGAGGCACAATGGCCGTTACACCTATTACCACCAATAGGCCAAAGACAGGCAATCCCGAAGAAATCGCAGCATGGGAAGCGGCTGTCGCTGACGCCAAGGCGGCGGGAATCTACTGGGAGCGGCCGGACGACGACAATCGCTCGGCGCGGGAGATCATCGAAGACAGCGACCTGCTGAGCAATCTCGGCGACCAGAACGTCCACGACTTCGACGGCGACGGCGACCGCGACAGCTTCAAGGATATGCTGCGGGACCGGGTCGGCGATTACGAAAACGACGCCGACGCCGCCTACCGGGCCGTCCAGGTTCTCCAGCATGTCGAACAGTTCGATGCGGATGGAGGCAGGAATACCGGCAATGATATCGGCAACGGCCGCATCGATGGTCTCACCAGGGACAATGATGCAAGGCACGGCACGGAAGCGGGCCGGCTTCAGGATTTCGGCAAGTTCGGCTTCTCGAACCTCAACGGAGAGCTCAATAATATCGGTGCTGGCGACGATACGCTGGCCCGTGAACAGGCGGACGACCTTGGCATAAAATGGGAACGGCCGGACGGCGACGATCGCTCGGCGCGGGAGATCATCGACGACAATCCGCTGCTGAAAAATCTCGGCAACCAGAGCGGCGTCAAGGACATGGTGAAGCAACGCGTCGGCGATTTCGAGAACGACGCCGATGCCGCCTACAGGGCCGTCCAGGTTCTCCGGCATGTCGAGCAGTTCGACGGGGACGGCGATAAAATCGTCGGAAGAGATGTCGGCAATGACAGCATAGACGGCTTCACCAACAGCGACGAAGCCAGGCGCGGCATGGAAGCGGGCCGCCTGCAGGATTTCGGCAAGCACGGCTTCCCCAGCCTGAAAGGTAAACTGACGGATGTAGAATCGGTCGGCGATGACACGCAAGCCCGCCAGGAAGCCGAAAGACTTGGGATTAAATGGGAACGCCCGGACGGTGACGATCGCTCGGCGCGGGAGATCATCGACGCTAATCCGCTGCTGAAAAATCTCGGCAATCAGAGCGGCGTCAGTGACATGCTCAAGGAACGGGTCGGCGATTACGAGAACGACGCCGACGCGGCATATAGGGCCGTGCAGGTTCTCCAGCACGTCGAAAGGTTCGACGCGGACGGCGACAAAATTGCCAGCAAAGACATTGGCAATAATCGCATAGACGGCTTCACGAACAGCGGCGAGGCGAGGCACGGCACGGAAGCGGGCCGCCTTCAGGACTTTGGCAAGCACGGCTTCTCCAGTCTCAAGGGCAAATTCACGGCGTCGACGGTCGGCGATGACGAGCAAGTACGTGGAGAGGCCGAGGCACTCGGCTTCGTATGGGAACGGCCGGAGGGCGACGATCGCTCGGCGCGGGAGATCATCGACGACAATCCATTGCTTAAAAATCTCGGCAATCAGAGCGGCGTCAAGGACATGCTCAAAGAACGGGTCGGCGACTTTGAAAACGACGCCGACGCTGCGTTCAGGGCGGCGCAGGTTGTCGACCGCATCGTGATGTATGACGAGAACGGCAAGAGCCTGACCGGAGGCGACGTTGCCAATTCCAGTATAGACGGCTTCACCAACAGCGGCGAAGCGAGGCATGGCACGGAAGCCGGCCGCTTGCAGGATTTTGGCAAGTATGGCTACTCCGTCTTTAAGGAAGCGAAATCAACGGATGAGATTGGGCTCTATAAAGAGTTCGTGGAAAGCAATCCCGACGCGGATGACGCATCGAAAAAGATGGTCAAATACGCGGCCATCCTTGATGAATATTACGACTCAATCAGAGGAAAAACCGGCTCGGGAGACTATCTCACGGCTGAAGCCCTGCAACAGTACATGGAAGAGAACACGCATCTGAGCGACGAGGTCAAGGCCGCTCTGAAATTCTGGTCGCAGCCCGGTGCGTTAGCGCATATCGATAACGCCCAAAATCCGCTAGGGCATAATCCGGATGGCCACGTCGGCAGGTCGGATCTGAGCAACTGGACCAAGACCTATGCCCCCAAGGATCCCGGTTCGGCAATAGCACTCATCTCGGAGATTGCTCAAGGGAATGCGGTCTCTGGGATCGATACCAGCGGCTTTACCAGCGATATCTTTGAGCACCCGGAAAACTACACGGCCGAGGAAAAGGCGGCAGTCCTGAATGAGTTGCTGTATGCCCAGCGGTTGATGGGCGCCGGCGCTGAAGCAGGCATGTGGAGGGACGACTATGGCAAGGTCAGCATTGCCAACAGCGTGCGCGGCCACCCGGATCCCGAGAAGCTGCTCCAGGATCTCAACGATCATATCGCGATCCTTGAGCAGGATCCTGACGTTGTCGAGTTCCTGAACGACGCCGTTACCGACGAGATGACTAAGATACTGGAGAATGACGACGCACTGAATGACGCCATTACGGAAAACTACGAAAATATCAAGTCCGGCGAGACCCTTAATACATTGTGGGAGACGAGAACCGGGGAAGGCGTCGACCAGCAGTCCATTCTTGCCGAGTTCTACGCGGCGGCGCAATCCTACCAGACCGCTCTGGGCATTGAGGATGGAGCAGCCGAGATCCAGGCAGCCGTCAAGAACTCCTCTTACAATGACGAGTTCCAGTCATTCTACGAGAATTCGCTCGTTTCCGGCGATCGCCTGACAGAACTGCTTGCGGAGAATTCCTACGAAGAGGCGGTCAGTGCCTTCAGCATGGAGGTCGCGCTTTATAACGCAGCGCTCGACCCTGAATTTACCGGCAGGTTCGATACCCAGCTGAATGAGAACTTCACGACGATTGCTCAGGAGAATGCGTTCAGCGGCGCCACCTTCGAGGACATGAAGAAGGCGTTTGGCGTCGATGGCGGCGAGGTACTCGATGAGCAAAAGGTAAAAACCCTTATTGAGGATATGCTCGAGAGTAATCCCGAGTTCTTCCTGAACGCGGACGGCACCGTCGCAACCCCCGACCAGATCCTGGCCGGCTTCAGGGGCAACTGGGACCTGTTCCGCCAGGGCACCAAGACGTTCGACAAAAGCGAGAGCCTCAGCAAGCTTTTCGGTCCCCCGAACGAGGCCTTAAGGGATGCCTATGGCAAGGGCGTGCTTCATGGCGTCAGCGGCCTGTTCATGGCGGGCATAACGATCGCCAAGGGGGCTGGCAGCGGCGGGGTCCTTACGGACAGGCAAATCGTCGATATCACCACCGGCTCGGTGATGTCGGCAACCCTTCTGACTGAAGGCGGGGTGAAGGGCTATCGGACTTATCTGCAGGGCATGGTAGACAAGCTTGACGAAGACGTTCTGAACAGTTTGGGGTGGCTTTTCGACGACGATACGCCGGCAACGCAAAGCAGAGCGTTCGCTGAACGGATGGGGAATATTGCGAAGAAGTTTGAGGAGGGCGCGAAGGGGCTTGGCGGCGTCGCTGGCGTGGCGATGGGCGCCTACGGCATCTTTGATGGTGTGCAGAAGCTCAGAAGTGGTGACACGGTCGGCGGTGCTCTAACCATCGCGTCCGGTTCGATTGGCGTCATGGCCGGACTGGCGTCGGCGGTTGAAGGCGGATTGGGCCTGTTCGCCTCCACAGTTCCGAGAATGATCCCCGTCATGGCCGGGGCCTTGGGCTGGGTGGCGGCAGGCGTCGCAGTGATCGTTGCAATGATACCCGGCCTTATCGAAGAAGGTATGCATCAAGCCAAACAAGACAAATTTGGCGATGTTCTCGGTGACCATCTGACGAAATACGGGATCGACGGCGTGAAGGACGGCGACTATTGGGACATCCCCGAGGAGGAATGGCCGGGTTACGATGACGGACCGACCAACGGGTCCTGATCGTCGCGGCGCAAGCCTCGGATCCGGTTTCGGCTGAAATCGGATCCGGGATGCGTCTTCTGATTGGCGGAAAAGAGTGTAAGCGGGCCAGTCGCATGAGTCGGTGAGGTTCGCGACATGGCGTCTTGACCGTTGAGATCGTTGGCCCCCACGGTCAGAACGGCCGATGAAGCGGGCTTCCGCAGCGTCAGCCAATGGGCCGCGCGCGAATGGGGGGAATCGCAGTTGCAGTATGCGTTCGACGACAACGGCCGCGGCCCGGCCCTTGGTCCAGAATTATCAAAACAAATTTAAGATTCTCGGCCAAGTATTGGTCGGAGCGAGAGGATTTGAACCTCCGACCCCTAGTCCCCCAGACTAGTGCGCTAACCGGGCTGCGCCACGCTCCGACCGAACGCGCTGTATAGGCAAAGCCCTTCGCGGCTGCAACGGGGATAATCCCGCACGCGCACCTGCAAGATTTGCCGTTTCAGCCCGCCACCGCATGCCGCAGGGCCCGCGCGTCCCAGAGCGCGTTGTGCTGCACGGCGTCCATCCGCTCCGAAGGGTAAGCCGAGGTGTTCATCAGGCGCAGGGTCAGGTCCGGTATCCGCACCATCTGCCCCGGCGACAGGATCAGGCACTGCATCAGGTGCACCAGGTCTTCCGGCCAGTCGGCAATCACCGACGGCGCCGCATCCCCGGCAAAGAAGTCCTGCAGGGCCCGTCCGAACTGCTCGCGCGGCAGGATCCTCGGCCTTGCGTCCGGCAGGGACAGGAAGGGCAGAACATGGTTCTCGACCCAGTCGTGCGCGACCAGGCCATTGAGCTCACTCTCCGGCCGGACGAGGTAGAGTTCGCTCACCTCACCCGACAGGGCGAGACTGATCAGCTCTCCGCCGAAGCCGTTGAACTCGCAATCGAGGAAGTAGAGCAAGTGCCCTACTCCGGCGCCCCGAGGTCCACCGTGTCGATCTGGCCCGCCGCCGCGAGGGCGAAGGCGTATTCGATGGCCACTTCCTTCAGGCCTTCAAACCGTCCCGACGCGCCGAAGTGGCCGGAGTCGAGGTTGATCCGCAGGAAGTAGGGGCCGGCACCCGGGGCTTCATAGCGAAGTTTGGCCGCCCACTTCGACGGCTCCCAGTACGTCACCCTCGGGTCGGTCACGCCGCCGGTGATCAGCATCGGCGGATAGTCGAGCGCCGTCACGTTGTCATAGGGGCTGTAGGCGAGGATCGTCTGGTAGGCCGCATCATCCGTGAGCGGATTGCCCCATTCCGGCCATTCCGGCGGGGTCAGCGGCAGGCTCTCGTCCGACATCGTGTTGAGCACATCGACGAACGGTACCGCGGCGACGATGCCGCCGAACAGGCCGGGATCCATGTTCGCCGCCGCGCCCATCAACAGGCCGCCGGCCGAGCCGCCTTGCCCGATGAGGTGCCCGCGTTTCGTGTAGCCCTTCTCGACGAGGTATTGACCGGCGGCGACGAAGTCCTTGAACGTGTTGGTCTTCTTGTCCAGCTTGCCATCGAGGTACCACTGGTAACCCTTGGCCATCTCGCCGCGCGGATTGACGATGGCATAGATGAAGCCGCGGTCCACGAGGCTGAGACGGCCGGTGCGGAAATCTGCCGGAATGGTGATGCCGTAGGATCCGTAGCCATACAGCAGCACCGGCGCCGTGCCATCGACCGGCGTATCCTTGTGGCGCAGCAGCGTCACGGGCACCTCCGCGCCGTCCCAGGACGGCGCCAGGATGCGCTCCACCACATAGTCCGCCGGGTTGTGGCCGGACGGAATCTCCCGCGTCTTGCGCAGCACGCGCTCGCGCGTGTCGAGATTGTAATCGTACACTTGGTCCGGCGTGGACGGCGAGGCATAGTCGAACCGCAGCACCGGCACGTCATACTCGTAGCCGCCATCCAGGCCGAGATCGAACGCCGCCTCGCCGAAGCTGATCGAGTGGCTGTCGGCCATCCCCCGCTTGTGGATCACGATGCGCGGCAAGCCGCCTTCGCGCTCCATCAGGGTCAGGTAATCCTTCTGCGCACTGGCGCCCAGCAGCAGGGTGCCCGGCCGGTGCGGAATGACGTCTTCCCAGTCGTCGCGGGACGACGACGTCATCGGCGCCTTCACCAGCTTGAAGTCCACCGCGCCGTCGAGGTTCGTCAGGATATAGAACGCGCCGTCCCAATGGGTGACGGAGTATTCGTTGTCCGTGAGGCGCGGCGCAACCAGGCGCAACGTTGGATTTAGTTCATCCGCCGGGAACCAGTAGGTCTCCGATGTCGTGTGCTGACCGGCAGAAACGAAAATCACCTCTTCGCTCTCACTGCTGCCCACGCCCACGAAGAAGCCCGGATCTTTCTCTTCATAGATCAGCGTGTCCTTGCCCGACGCCAGATCGCGCTGGTAAACAGCGCTTGGCCGGCCGTTGGCATCGCGGAACACCCAGAAGATCGCCTTGCCCGTCGTGCTCCACTCGAAATCGCCATACGCGTTCTCGATCAGGACGCCGGTGTCTTCGCCGGTCTCGATGTTCTTTACACGGATCTGGTAATATTCGCTGCCCTTGGTGTCGATACCGTAAGCAAGCGTCTTGTGGTCCGGTGAGGCTTCGATCTCGCCGAAGGCGAAATAATCCTGGCCCTCTCCCATCGCGTCCCCGTCGAGAAGGATCGTCTCCTCGCCGTCCGGACTGAACGCATCGGCGGCCGGCTTGCGCGCATAGATCGCGTACTCGCCGCCTTCGCGGAACCGCGTGTAATACGCCCAGCCGCCATGCACGGTCGGCACCGAACTGTCATCTTCCTTGATGCGGCCGCGCATCTCGTTGAACAGCGTTTCGCGCAGCTCTGCCGTGGGGTCTTCAAGGCGGGCCTTGGTGTAGGCGTTCTCGGCTTCCAGATACCCCCGGATCTCCGGCTTCAGCAGGGCCGGGTCGTGCATCACCTCCTGCCAGTTCTCATCCTTCAGCCAGCTGTAGGGATCATTGCGCGTGTGGCCGAGCTGGGTGATCTCGTGATCGACGCGGGCGGCCACCGGCGGCGCGGGCAGCGGGGATGCCAAGGGTTCAGCAAGGGTCTTTGTCATCGTGCATCCGGAAAAGAGGGTCGTGACGGCCGCCCGGCCGGCGAGTTGTGCAGCTAGGCGCATGGGAAACTCCGCGTGTCGATCCGTGCGAGAGTGGATCAGCCCGGCCCGGCCTGTCCAGCATTTATTCGGCGGGGCGGAAGTCCAGCACGACGCCGTTGATGCACCAGCGCTCGCCGGTGGGCGGCGGGCCGTCCCGGAAGACGTGTCCCTGGTGCAGCCCGCAGGTCGCACAATGGCATTCGGTGCGGGGATAGATCATCTTGAAGTCGGTCTTGGTGGCCACCACGCCCGGCGCGGCTGGCTGCCAGTAGCTGGGCCAGCCGGTGCCCGAATCGAACTTGTGCTCGGATGACCAGAGCGCCGTCCCGCAGCCCTTGCAGTGGTACAGGCCGGCACGTTTCTCGTCATTGTGGTTGCCGGGGGTGAAGGCCCGCTCGGTGCCTTCCTTCACGCCCACGCGGAATTCTTCATCCGTGAGGCGTTCGCGCCATTCCTGATCGGTGCGTTCAATCCTGGTCGTGGACATCGGGGGCGCTCCATGGCTGGTTCGTCCCCAATATAGGGCGCCGGTCAGCCGTAGAGAACCGTGATCGACTCGGCAATCAGCGCCGGGCGGTCCTTGCCCTCGATCTCGACGGTGGCTTCCATCTTCATCTGCTTGCCGCCCGCCTTGTCTTCCACCGACAGGCACTTCTGGCGCAGGCGCACTTTCGAGCCGACCGGCACCATGTTGGTGAAGCGCACCTTGTCGGAGCCGTAATTGATGCCGCGGGTCACGCCGTCGACGCGAAGCACTTCCGAGCCCAGCATCGGCAACAGCGACAGCGTCAGGAACCCGTGCGCAATCGGCCCGCCCATCAGCTTCGTGGCCTTCTCGACATCGACGTGAATCCACTGATGGTCGCCGGTCGCGTCCGCGAACTTGTTGACGCGGTCCTGGTCGATCGTGTGCCAGTCGGACACGCCGACTTCCTGTCCCACCAGCGATTCGAGATCGGCGTAGGAAATTTTGCGGGGGTTGGCCATGGGATCCTCCTTGAATGGTTTTGCCTGTTCTGGCGCGGCCCCGGCGCTTCCGCAAGGGTAACGGCGCGTCAATTGCGAACGGCTTGACTGACGCCCGCGCGGCCTCATTCTGAACATCAAGGCGGGTGAGCATGCAGACGATGAAGCTTTCGAACCTCTTTTCACTTCGCAAGGGCACGCCCGGCTATGCGCGGCTGGTTTATGCCGGCCTGCTGCTCGGCCTTTTCCTGCCCGGCCTGAACGTCGCGGCGGTGATCCTGGCCTGGCGCGGCCGGGGCTCGGGTGATGCGATGCTTGAACAGCACACGCTCAACCAGATCCACATCTTCTGGAAAAGCGTCGTCTATGTTCTGACCGGACTGGTGCTGACGTATTTCCTCTTCGGCGTGCTCATCATCATGGCCGCCATCGTCTGGTACGTCCTGCGCATCGTCAAAGGCCTACAGGCACTCGCCGCCAACAGCCCGCCCGAGAACCCGGAGAGCTGGCTGGTCTGACCGCGCCGTTATCGGACGTGGCTCATCCAGTACCGGAACCAGATGCGCAGGCGCGCGCGCCAGGTGACGCCGTACCGGGCAATCACCTCGCGCGCAAACGACGTGGTATGCAGCACGGTCCAGTAGGCACCCGCCCAGGGATGCCAGACATCCCGTTTCCAGGGTTTGTCGCTGGTGATGTAGTGAATGATCGCCGGGAGCGTATGCGGCGCCCAGAGGCTGCGGCCGGGGTCTGACCGGCTCATGTACCGCTGCACGTTCCAGGCCGGATTGATCCGTGCCCAGCGGTTCCAGAACACCACGTTGAGCGCGTCCTGATCGAGAAAGTCCAGATCGAACCCGTTATTCAC
The DNA here is from genome assembly GCA_041739025.1 of Hyphomonas sp. GTDB lineage: Bacteria > Pseudomonadota > Alphaproteobacteria > Caulobacterales > Hyphomonadaceae > Hyphomonas. Next base: position 878 of record JBGSOU010000018.1, on the reverse strand, counting down.
CAACAGGCCGAGGCCGGTTGCCAGGTCGTTCGTCCGCCTTGCGCTCTCGAGGTCGATGACGAGCACGCCCGCATTGAAATACATTCCATCCGCAGACGGATCGAGCCCGAACCGCTTCACCAGCGCGCTGTGGTCCTGGTAGATGTCGGGCACGGCGGCGATCGGCTTGCCGCCGAGATCGAGGCGCCAGAGTTCGCCGAGGTCGTCGTCCACGATGATGTCTGAATCGAGATAGATGACCCGCGCCCAGTCAGACGGCGCAAACCGGTGCAGCCCGAGGCGGAAGAGGGTGACGCGGCTGAGATATCCCTTGCCCGTCAGCTCCGGCATGTCGCCGGGCCGGACCTCATGCCACAGGATTTCGAACCCCGGCGCCGCGCCCTCGACCTGCTTGCGGCGCGCCTCGCCAAGTCCGTCATGCAGGCAGAGGAAGCGGGCGGATCCGGGCGCGAGATGCCGGATGGCGGAGGCGATGACCACGCTGCCATGCGCCGCGTAGGCGTCATCGAACGCCAGCGCGACGTTGATCGGCGATTGCCCCGTTGCACTCATTCAAGTGATCTTTGCCAGCCCCAGACGGCGCCGGTTAAGGCATCCTCCCGAGGCAGGCAAGCCGGTTCAATCCGTGAGGGAACATTCAGACGATCCGGCTGTCCTTGTTGCCCCAATAGCGGTCACGGATCAGGCGCTTGTACAGCTTGCCGGTCGGATGGCGCGGCAGTTCGGGGTCGAAATCGATGCTCTTCGGGCATTTGATCTTCGACAGGTTCGCCTGGCAGAACGCCATCAGCTCCGCCGCAAGTTCCTCCGAATAAGCAATCCCCGGCATCGGCTGGACAACCGCCTTCACCGCCTCGCCGAAATTCTCGTCCGGCACA
>JBGSOU010000606.1:0-3127 GCA_041739025.1 Hyphomonas sp. | reverse complement strand
GAGCGCCGGGGATGGCGGCGCGGCGATGCAGATGCTGGTCAATGCGATCGATGGCCTGTTCGGCGCCGATATGCCGGCCCCGATGCAGGAGGCGCGGCGGCTGCGGGCCTGGGCGCTGGTTCATGGACTGGCGATGCTGATGCTCGACGGTCAGGTGCCCGCCGACCCCGCCTTGATCGACGTGGTCGTGGATGCGCGCTTCATATAGGGCGGGTCAGAGGCTGCCTTTGGTCGAGGCCGGCTTGCCGCCAAGCTTCGGATCCACCGCAATGGCGGCCCGCAAGGCCCGTGCGGTGGCCTTGAAGCAGCTTTCGGCGATGTGGTGGCAATTCTCGCCGTAGAGGTTCTCGACGTGCAGGCACATGCCGCCATTGCCGGCGAGGGCATGGAAGAACTCCTTGAAGAGTTCGGTGTCCATTTCGCCGATCTTGTCGCGGCTGAAGCCGACTTTCCAGATCAGGTAGGGGCGCTTGCAGAGGTCGAGGCTGGCCCGCGTCAGCGTCTCGTCCATCGGGATATAGGCGTGCCCGAAGCGCGTGATGCCGGCGAAATCGCCCAGCGCCTTGAGGATCGCCTGGCCGATGACGATGCCGGTATCCTCGACCGAATGGTGCATGTCGATGTGCAGGTCGCCCTTGCAACGCACGGTCAGGTCGATGGCCGCATGCCGCGACAGGCTGTCGAGCATGTGGTCGAAGAAGCCGATTCCGGTGTCGATGTCGGATTTGCCGGTCCCGTCGAGGTCAACGGTGACGGAAATGTCCGTTTCCTTGGTCTTCCGGGTGATCGTGGCGGTGCGGGTCTGGGTCATGGGCAGGCATATAGTCCGTAGCGAACATTACAGCTAGCGCATGATGTTCACAGATTCCTAAACATCTATGACGCAGTTTGCAGGGGACTTTCCGAATCGGGGCCCCAGGCGGCGATAGTGTGAAACAAGAAACGTTCATCGGCCGGGTTACCGGCAGGTTCTCGATTACGGCCTTCGCCGCAATCGCGGGCGGTTCTTTGGCCATACTTTTGTACGGCACGGTGCTCGGGGTCGTGATCAGCTATCGCATGATCGTTCTGGGGGCGCCTTTCGGCCTGGCCGTGCCCTGGCCGGTCTGGGTGTCGATGTTCTTCGTATGTGTGCTGTTTTCTGCGGGCAGCGCCTACAAGACCGCCAAGCCGTTGCAGGATGTGTTCAACCGGTTCACCGCCTACATGCTGACTGACCGGCTGGATGCGGAAGCGGAACTCGACTCCCTGCAGTTTCCCGAGCTGCGCCGCCTGCGCGTGGCCAGCACGCGGGCGGTGCGCAAGTTGCGCCGCGAGAATGAGGTGCTTCGCCAGATCGCCTACAAGGACGGGCGCACCAACCTGCCGAATGCCATCGCGCTGGAGCGGCACGTGAATACGACACTGCCGGACGCGAGCTATGATCATCCGGCTGCCTTCCTGCTGCTCGACATCGACCGGTTCGGCCAGCTTCTGGAACAGGTGGGCGCGGTGAATGGCGACCTCCTTCTGGAAGCGGCGGCGCAGCGTCTGACCAAGGCGCTCGCCGAGCTCGGCGATCCGGCGGCGGTGGCCTTGCGGGGCAGCATGCTGGCAGCCCTGTCGGCGGACAAGTTTGCGCTTTACCTGCCCTCGGCCATCAACCGCGACCATGTCATCTCGATTGCCCGCGCCGTGCGGGCCGCGTTCGTGGAGCCGTTCGACCTGCCGACGCGGCAGACGACGATGTCAATTTCGGGCGGCATCGTGATGGCGCCGGAAGACGCTGAATCCTTCTCGAAACTGATGCAGAACGCCAAGCTCGCCGTGCGGCTGGTGCGGTCGGAAGCGCAATCGGGCTTCCGCTTCTTCACGCCGCGCCTGACGCGGATCGTGCAGGGGCGCTACCGGTTCGAGGCGGAGCTGCGCGATGCGGTGGGCAACAAGGAATTCAAGGCGGTCTTCCAGCCGAAGATCGACTTCCAGACCGGCCGGATCAACGGCGCCGAAGCGCTGGCGCGCTGGCGGCGGCCGAACGGCAAGCTGATCTCGCCCGCCACCTTCATTCCGGTGGCCGAGCAGGCCGGCCTGATCGATGCGATCGGCATGCAGATTCTCGAAGCGGCGTGCGAGGCCGCGCGCAGCTGGCAGCTCGAAGGGTTTGACCTGACGGTTGCGGTGAACGTCTCGCCCAGCCAGTTCCAGCGCCACGACCTGACGGACTCGATCATGGCAGTGCTGCGCCGCACGGGCCTGCATCCGAACCGGCTGGAGCTGGAAATCACCGAGAGCATGGCGGTGTCCGATCCGGCGCGGGTGGCGGAGTTCATCTCGCCGCTGCGCGCGATGGGCACCAAGCTCGCGATCGACGATTTCGGGACCGGCCACTCGAACCTCGCCACGCTGACCCAGTTGCCGTTCGACGTGTTCAAGATCGACCGGCAATTCGTCTCGGCGCTGGAAACCGACAAGCAGGCGCCGGCGATTGTCGAGATGATCCTGGCGATGGCCGAAACGCTCGGCCTGAAAACGGTGGCCGAAGGCGTGGAGACGACCAAGCAGGCGGAATTCCTGCGCCGGCGCGGTTGCACCATGGCGCAGGGCTTCCTCTACAGCCCGGGTCTACCGGAAACGGCCTTCCTCGATTTCCTGCGCGCCTGGAACCCGTCCGCGACCAGCCAGATCCAGGACTTCCAGGAACGTCAGGCGCCGCGCCGGTAAGTGTTCACCCGCTCGCCGCCGAGCAGGGTTTCGCCGGTCTGCACATAGCCCATCTTCCCGGCGACCTTTGCCGAGGCGAGATTGTCCGGATCGATCACGCAGCTGCTGATGCCAGGAAGGTTCTGGTCCAGCCAGCCATGCATGGCGCGCACGGCTTCGGTGGCGAGGCCGCGGCCCCAGGCGGCGGACGCAAAGGCCCAACCCGCTTCCGGGCCGGGGACGAGATGTGCGGGCAGGCCGCGCTTGAAGTCCGCAAAGCCGCCTTCACCGAGGAAGGCACCGGTCTGCTTGTCCGTCACCACCCAATAGCCATGGCCGACCATTGACCAGAGGCCGGCGCCGCGCAGCAGCGCAAACCAGACCTCCTGGCGGCTGCGGGGCTTGCCGCCGATGAAGCGGACTACGCCGTCATCCGCCCACATCCCGG
>JBGSOU010000551.1:0-9427 GCA_041739025.1 Hyphomonas sp. | reverse complement strand
CGGCCTGAAGGCCGCCGATGGCCGGGCGGCGATCTGCACCAGCCCGCCCGCGCTGGTGGAGGCCGGGGCAACGGCGCTTGATGCCTACATGCCGCGCCAGAGCCTCGGGGCGACTGCGCCGACAGATTACGGCGTGCCGGTCGACACCGCCTTCGTTAAACTGCCGGGGCTCGTTTCCGGCGTTTGCCAGACCAACGCCACGCATGACTGGCTGGCCGCGACCGTGACGCCGGGCGATGGCCCGCGCGCCGACGATATCCGGGGGGATGTCGTGTTCAACGGGCAGGTCGTGGCCGAATGGGGCCTGCACCTCGTGGACATGAACCTCGCGATGGGCAACCTTGTGGCGCTGGCCGCCCTGCAGGCCGAGACCTGGCAGGACGCGCAGACCGGCAATTGAGACTGGCGACTCGCGGACTTTGCCGGTAAACGCCCGGCCATGACCGATACAGCCGCCATTCTCGCCCACCTGACCGCTGAACAAGACGCCGTGCAGGGCGCCGAGCATGGCATAAAGGCGGATGAGTGGGAGCGGCTCGTCTCCCGCCTCGGACGCAAGCCGAACCTTGTCGAACTGGGCATCTATTCGGTGATGTGGAGCGAGCACTGCTCCTACAAATCCTCCCGCCGACATCTTGCGAAATTCCCGACCAAGGGGCCGCGCGTGATCCAGGGGCCGGGCGAGAATGCCGGCGTGATCGACATCGGTGACGGCCAGGCGGCCATCTTCAAGATGGAAAGTCACAACCACCCCTCCTACATCGAGCCCTATCAGGGCGCCGCGACCGGTGTGGGCGGCATCCTGCGCGACGTGTTCACGATGGGCGCGCGCCCCGTGGCGCTGGTCAATGCCCTGCGATTCGGTGATCCGAGCCACCCGAAGACGCGTCAGCTCGTTTCCGGCGTCGTGGCAGGCATCGGCGGCTATGGCAACTGCGTCGGCGTGCCGACCGTCGCCGGCGAAACCCAGTTCGACGAAGGCTATAACGGCAACATCCTCGTCAATGCGATGGCCGTCGGCCTCGCGGACCAGGACAAGATCTTCTACGCGCGCGGCGCCCTGCCCGGCCTGCAGATCCTGTATGTCGGCTCCAAGACCGGCCGCGACGGAATCCATGGCGCCACAATGGCCTCGGCCGAGTTCACCGAAGGCGAGGAAGACAACCGCCCAACCGTGCAGGTCGGTGATCCGTTTACGGAAAAACTGCTCATCGAAGCCTGCCTCGAACTGATGGCGACCGACGCCATTCAGTCGATTCAGGACATGGGCGCCGCCGGCCTCACCTCCTCTTCGGTCGAGATGGCCGACAAGGGCGGCGTGGGCATCGAGATGGACCTCGACGCCGTGCCCCAGCGCGAGACCGGCATGACCGCCTACGAGATCATGCTGTCGGAAAGCCAGGAGCGCATGCTGATGATCCTCAAGCCCGGCAAGGAAGCCGTGGCCAAGAAGATCTTCGACAAGTGGGACCTCGATGCCGAAGTGATCGGCGTGACGACGACAACCGGCCGCCTCGTGCTGAAACAGTTCGGCAAGGTCGTGTGCGACATTCCCGTTGCCCCGCTCGGTGAAGACGCTCCGAACTATGACCGTCCTTGGACAGAGCCCCCGAAGCGGACCCCCTTCGACATCACGAAGTATCCAGAGCCTCAGGACTACGGCGCGGTTCTCTTGAAGCTGATGTCGACGCCCGACATGGCCTCCAAGCGCTGGGTCTGGGAACAGTATGACCGCCACGTCATGGGCGACACGCTGGACTCTTCGCAGTCGGGAGGCGACGCGGCCATCGTGCGCGTGCACGGCACCAACAAGGCCCTCGCCATCTGTTCGGATTGCAACCCGCATTACGTGGCCGCAGACCCTTATGAAGGCGGCAAGCAGGCCGTCGCAGAAGCCTACCGTAACCTCTCCGCTGTCGGCGCGCTGCCGATCGCCATCACCGACAACCTGAACTTCGGCAATCCGGAGAAGCCCGCCACGATGGGCTATATCGTCAAGTCCATCGAAGGCATGGCCGAGGCCTGCCGCGCGCTCGATTTCCCGGTCGTCTCCGGCAACGTGTCGCTCTACAACGAGACCGACGGCAAGGCGATCCCGCCAACCCCCGTGGTCGGCGGCGTGGGCCTGATCGAAGACCTGTCGAAAACCGCCACGCTGAAAGGCGCTCAGGACGGCGACGCACTGATCCTGATTGGCGAAGCCCCCGGCCATCTCGGCGCCTCGCTCTTCGCGCGCGTTTGGCTTGGTCTCAAGGGCGACGACCTTGGCCCCCCGCCGCCGGTGGACCTCGAAACCGAAAAGAAGAATGGCGGCTTCATCCGCAGCCTGATCAATGCCGGCCTCGTCAATGCCGTGCACGATGTCAGCGACGGCGGCATTGCCTGCGCCGCCGCCGAGATGGCGCTCGCCTCCGGTATCGGCGTGCGCTTCGTCGGCAACCGCGAGCCGGAAGACAAGCGCGACGAGGCCTGCCTCTTCGGCGAAGCCTCGGCGCTCTACCTCGTCGCCGTGAACGAAACGCAGCTGAAGAAATGGGACTCGCGCGGCTTCATGCCGGGACGCCTCGGCGTATTTGGCGGCGACGCAGTCGTGCTGGAAACAGGTTGGGGCAAGGAGGCGCCCGAGTTTGCTGTGAAACTCGCAGACCTGCGCGCGGCGCACGAGGGCTGGATGCCGGGCTACATGAACGCGGTCAGCTGAGGTGCGTCTGCACCCGGCATCAACTGGGAGCGAGACCAACCATGAGAACGCAAGACGGCAGCGCAGGCGATGCAGACTACGGTCAGATCGGGCGCAACTACGCGGCCTATCGCCAGCCCGAGCCAGCAATCGAAGCGTTGATCCTTCAGGCGTTGGGCAGTGCAAACCATGTCTTGAATGTCGGCGCAGGGGCTGGCTCCTACGAGCCACGCGGCCTCCGGGTGACCGCGGTCGAACCTTCGGCGTCGATGCGGGCGCAGCGGCCCGCCACGCTCAGCCAAGCGATAGACGGCGTCGCCGAGAACCTACCCTTTCTGGACAAATCCTTCGACGCTGCAATGGCTACGTTCACCGTTCATCAGTGGCCGGACCTCAAGGCGGGGTTATCTGAGATGCGACGCGTAACGCGGGGGCCCGTAGTGATCCTGACATGCGATCCGGCCGAGGTGCAACAGTTCTGGCTCAACGCGTATGCACCCGGCGTACTCGCGGCCGAGGCGAACCGTTACCCGACGATGACGCAGCTTGCGGAAGGTTTGGGCACGCGGCTGGAAGCCATCACTGTACCGATCCCCCTCGCCTGCCGGGACGGGTTCAACGAAGCCTATTATGGCCGGCCCGAAATGTTCCTCGACGACAGAGCACGACTGTCCTGCTCGGCCTGGAGCTTCGTCACACCAACAACCGCTCAAAGCTATGTACGCGCCCTCGCTGCGGACTTGGAGAATGGACAATGGGACAAACGCTTTGCCCCCTTGCGCACTCAGCCAACCTATTCAGGTTCCCTTTTTCTCGTGATTGCGAACGGTTGACGATCAAGCCGGAACAAGAAAGTCCCGCTTGCCGATCTGCACGCCCTGCATGCGCAACAGGCCGTAGGCCATCGCGGCATGGAAGTGCAGGTTCGTCAGGATGAAGCTCTGCAGGTATTGCTCGCCGGTCATCGGCAGGGTCGCCTGGCCCATCGGAATCTGCAGCACGGTCTTGGCGGTCGCGTCGATCTTCGCGTCGTCGATGGCATTCACATAGTCGATTGCCTTCTGGCAGCGCGCGGTCAATTCGGCAAAAGTTTGCTCCGTGTCCGGAAAGTTCGGCATGTCCATCCCGGCAAGGCGGGCGGCTCCGCGCGCAGCGGTGTCGCAGGCAATCTGCACCTGGCGCGGCAGGGCGAACATGTCGGGATAGAGGCGCTGGGACAGCAGGGCCGCTTCCTCGCACTTGATCGAAGCGGCATAGGCCTCGCCCTTGGCGAGCAGGCCCTTGAGGGCTCCGAGCGTCTGGTTCGTGGAAGATTTCAGCATGTAGGAGACCGTTGTGGTCATTCGGCAGGTCCTTCTGGTTGGTCTGGAGCCGTCTGCGCTTGGCGCAGGGCGAAAATCTCTGGCAGGGCCGCGTCCGCTGCACGCACCGCCAAGGCCACCGTGTCGGCGGACCGGACGTAAAAGTCGAGCGGGATCGCGGAAAAGTCATCGGTCGGCTTGTGATAGTCCGGGTGATCCTCGACCCCGAAATAGAGGAACGGCACACCAGCCTGGTGGAACAGCGCGTGGTCAGACTGGGTTGTCCAGTCATTGGCCCCGTCTTCAGGCCGGTCATGGCCGGTCAGAAGTTTCACGGGCGCCTCCGCAGCCACCTGTTCGACCAGCGGGATCAGGCCTGGGGTATGGAACGTTCCGGCCACATACAGCTCGTCCACGTCCGACCGGCTGATCATGTCCATGTTGATGTTGAGCGCGGCCCGGTCCAACGGCAGCGCCGGATCGCGCACCAGCGCGCGGGCACCGAGGAAGCCAACCTCCTCGCCGTCCAAAGCCACAAACAGGATGTCGTGCCGGGGCGGCTGGCGGACAAAGTACTCCGCAATCGCGGTCAACGCCGCGGCACCGGACGCGTTGTCGTCGGCGCCATTGTAGATTTCGCCGTCCCGGATCCCGAGATGGTCGTAGTGCGCCGTCACGACGATCAACGGTCCGAGGCCAGGCGTTTCGCCGGCGACCCAGCCGATCAGGTTGGCCCCGGGTACGGGCGCATCGAGGCCCGGACGCGGGAGGATGGTGACCGGATGCTCCCACCCGCTCTGGAGGTAAGGCTTCAGGCCGGTATCTTCGAACCGCTTCCGGATGAACCCGCGTGCGGCGTCCGCGCCCGGCGTGCCGGAGCCGCGTCCCTCGAGCGCGTCGGAGGCGAGCACGTCAGCCAGATGCAGCATCGGGCCGGGGTCAATCGCGCGGGTCTGGTAGGTGACGCCCGGGATGTCTTCGCCGCGTTGACCCTGCCACAGCAGGAAACCGCCCAGCGCCACCGCCACGAAACCAAGGATCGCCGCGAGGGCAAAAGTGCGTTTTGTCGTCAAGGAGGGCTCCGGGTGTGCGAGTCGCAACGCTTGACCCTAGCCCCTCCGGACGCCATCTGCCTAGCGCCAGCGGCGAAAGGACCTGAGACATGGGCATGAGCGAGGACACCCTGATGAAGTTTCTCACGGCCGGCTTCCCGGACGCCGAGATCACGCTGACCGATCTGGCAGGCGACAACAATCACTGGCAGGCGGAAATCGTGAGCGCCCGGTTCGCCGGCGTTCCGCGCGTGCGCCAGCACCAGATGGTGTATGAAGCGCTGCAGGGGCACATGGGCGGTGTCCTTCACGCCCTGGCCCTTAGAACGCGGGCGCCCTGACCCCGCAAACATTGACGAAACGGAAAGTTCGCTGTCTGCTGGGACAAACTCCCAGGGAGAGCTGAATCCATGTCCAATCTGTTGAAATCGGCCAGCGCGGCGGCGCTCGGCCTCATGCTGGCTGCCTGCACGCCGCACCAGGACCGGGTCGATCCGGCCGCCATTGCAGCCGAGGAAATGGCCATCGAGGCCCGCACCTTCCTCACCCGCGCCGAAAGTGAACTCGCCGCGATGAACAAGGAGGCTGCGCAGGCATTCTGGAACCAGGCGACCAACATCACGCCCGAAACCAATGCCGCCGCGGCCGAAGCCGGCGCCAAGGCAACGACGCTGGCGGTCTCGCTAGCCAATGAGTCCAAGCAGTTCGACGTGACGAAGCTGCCGCCTGACCTTGCCCGCAAGCTGCAGATCCTGCGCGGCGGCATCACGATCCCCGCCCCGTCGCGCGAGGGCGCGGCCGAGGAGTTGTCCAAGCTGACGACCGATCTCGACGCGGCCTACGGCACCGGAAAATTCGAGTACAAGGGCCGGATGATCACCCTCGACGAGGCCTCGACCATCATCGAGACCTCCCGCAACCCGGCCGAACTGCGCGCCGTCTGGGAAGGCTGGCGCACCGTTTCCCCGCCGATGAAAGACAACTATGCCGCCATGGTCTCGCTGGCGAACGAGGGCGCGCGCGAGCTGGGCTATCCCAGCCTCGACCAGATGTGGCTGTCCGGTTACGACATGCCGCCGGCCGAAATGGAGGCCGAAGTGCAGCGCCTTTGGACGCAGGTCGAGCCACTCTACAAGGAGCTTCACTGCTACACTCGCATGAAGCTGAACCAGAAGTATGGCGACGCCGTCCAACCGGCGACCGGTCCGATCCGCGCCGACCTGCTCGGCAACATGTGGGCGCAGCAGTGGTCCTCGATTTACGACATCGTCGAGCCGGAGGCGGCGCCGCTGAAGTACGACCTGACCACGCGGCTGGTCGAGAAAGGTTATACCCCGGTCAAGATGGTCGAGACGGGCGAGGCCTTCTTCGTCTCGCTGGGGCTCGCGCCGCTGCCCAAGACGTTCTGGGAACGCTCGATGATCGTGCGCCCGGAAGGCAAGGAGGTTCAATGCCACGCCTCGGCCTGGGATCTGGATGACGCCGACGACGTGCGCATCAAGATGTGCACCGAAGTAAACTCGGAAGACTTCTACACCGTCCACCACGAGCTCGGTCACAACTATTACCAGCGCGCCTACAAGATGCAGGACCACCTCTACAAGAACGGCGCACATGACGGCTTCCACGAGGCGATCGGCGATTTCATCGGCCTGTCGATCACGCCGGAATATCTGCAGCAGATCGGCTTGATTACGGCCGAAGAAATGCCGGGCGCCGATTCCGACACCGCCCTGCTGATGCAGACCGCGCTCGACAAGATCGCGTTCCTGCCCTTCGCCCTCACGGTTGACGGCTGGCGCTGGAACGTGCTGTCGGGCGAGACCGCGCCCGAGAATTACAACCAGGCCTGGTGGGACCTGCGCCTGAAGAACCAGGGGCTCGTGCCCCCGGGCCCGCGTCCGGCTGATGCGTTCGATCCCGGCGCAAAATACCACATTCCCGGCAACACGCCCTACCTGCGGTATTTCCTGAGCTTCATCATGCAGTTCCAGTTCCACAAGGCTGCCTGTGAACAGGCGGGCTGGGACGGCCCGCTGCACCGCTGCTCGATCTACGGAAACAAGGAAGTCGGCGAACGGTTCAATGCCATGCTCGAAGCCGGCGCATCTCAGCCCTGGCCGGATACGCTGGAGAAGTTCACAGGCACCCGCCAGATGGATGGCAGCGCCATCATCGAGTATTTTGACCCGCTGATGGTCTATCTCAAGACTCAGAACGAAGGTCAGACCTGCGGCTGGTAGATGGCTTTCCGTACGCAATGAAAAAGGGCGCTCCGTCTGGAGCGCCCTTACTTTTTCAATGTGTCAATTGAACTATTTACGCTCCATCCGCTGGGCCAGATAGCTTTGAGCCTGGCTCAGCGAAGCCGTGTTGCGCGGCATCGAGTAAAGGGCACGCAGGAAATCCTTGTCCCAATCCGTAAGCTGGGTCGCCCGCTTGTCGCCCATGTCGGCGCGGAACAGGTTCATGATGGTGTTGATGCCGGTTGTGTTGCCGTTCGGATCCGCCTGCATGAGCGCCACGAAAGCGATGTAATCACCGAGCGCGTCCATCGACACGCCCTGCACCAGATTGGCATCAACCACGATGACAGCATGGCTGAGATCCTGGCGCGTGGCAGAGCGCAAACGGCTGCCTTCCGAGCGGACAGTCGGCGCTCCGGTTATGCCGTCGGTGACACCTTGACGGGCTTCACCTGAGATCCGTGAACCATCGGCACCGCGGGTTTCTGACACATGCCACCAGCGAACCGGACGCGCTTCCGTCTTGAATTGCTCGAACGCCGCACCCCCGAGGGTACCGACGCGCTTCTCAGAACCGACAGCGAAGATGCTCGCATACTGCTCCTGCATCGCTCCGATCAACGACTCAGGTTCGGTCGTGACCAAAATGGTAATGTCGGGTGAGCAGCCCGGCTTGCCTGTACGGAGACCGATCTCGACCGCGCGTTGCGAGACCCGGTCGGCGAGGAACTGGGCATGCTGTTCGCGCACGCCCGACACCCCGACACAGATGCGGTCATCCCAACGAGCGAGTTGCTCGGTGCCATGCGGCGGCGCGGTGACCTGCGCCACATAGTTTTTCGTCTCGGCCGGCTTGCGCGCCGTGACCACGACCTTTTCGTTGATTAGCGCTTCTTCTTCACCGGCTGGGGCGACTTCCGCAGCCTGCGCTGTGCCAGTCGACACCGCGCAAAGCGCCATCAGTACCGAAGCTGAAGCGGCTCTCAGCTTGAATCCATTTATCATGCGCAGGCTCTCCAGGCATATTCGGGCGCCGAACCCAGTGGGCCCCCGGTAAGTCAAAGCTTATAATCGTTTTTCGATAAATGGCAATCGCTTATCGATAATCTCAAAGTGAAAGTTTTGTGATCGAGCCTCGGGCAGATGCGTTACATCACCCGCCCGCGCTTGACGCAGGGGACTACGCAATCCAAATCAAACCCACAAATGGAGCTGTTTTCATGACCGACCAAGCCACCCTCGACGCCATCGACAAGGCCGTGAAGGAAAATGACGTTGTGCTGTTCATGAAAGGCACGCCGACCTTTCCGCAGTGCGGTTTCTCGTCCACCGTCGTGCAGATCCTGGACTATCTCGGCGTCGAGTATCTGTCGAACAACGTGCTCGAAAGCGCGGCCGTTCGCGACGGCATCAAGCAATACGCCAACTGGCCAACCATTCCGCAACTCTACATCAAGGGCGAGTTCATCGGCGGCTGCGACATCCTCAAGGAAATGTTCGAGAATGGCGAGCTGAAGGAATTGCTGGCCGATAAGGGTATCCCCCTGGCCGCAAGCTAGCGGCGCAGCCCGGCGCGGAAATGAGCGCTGCCAATCGCATCGATGTTCGGCCAATCGTGCCGGGAGACTTCGTCGCCATCGACCGGCTGATGAAGCGCGTCTGGTTTGCGCGGCGCTCAGCGGCCGGGTTCGACTGGCTCTGCCATCGCAATCCCGGACAATCGGGCCTCCCCACAGGCTGGGTTGCGGAAGACCGTGACGGCATCGTTCGCGCCTTCCTGGGAAACTTCGTGCAGCGCGGATGGCATCAGGGCGAAGCGAACCTGATTGCCTCGGGCTACAATTTCGTTTCCGATGCCGACCAGGGCGGCCGCGCCGTCAACGTGTTGCGCGCTTGTCTGAAGCAGGATGCCATCGCCCTTGTCCACACCCTCACGGCAAACCCCTTCAGCGGCCGTCTGCATACGGCGATGCGCCTCACCCCCTATCCGGAAACCGGTACGCTCAAACTGGACTGGATGACCCAGCCCGTCGTGGCCGCCATCGGCGCCATCAGTTGGCGCGCGCACGGGCTGGCCGGACAGAAGTTCATTCGCCGGATCCCCGATCTGCCGCGCCGCGTGCCGGACGTGAACGCCTGGCTCGCCGA
>JBGSOU010000335.1:0-2798 GCA_041739025.1 Hyphomonas sp. | reverse complement strand
CGGCAGAAGCGGCTCGATCCGCGCCCATTGCTCATCAGAAAACCAAAAGAAATCAGACATTGCCACTTGCCTCCTGAAACGGAGGCAGTGAATCATGATCCGCCCTTGTCAGGAATCCTGTTTATGGGTCCGGACCCTAGTCTCGCCATTTGGCGTCCTCCAAACTCCTATTCGTGTGAGGGTTGTGCCAGTGAGGGGCAAATTGACCATTCGATAGTTTATCGATTCAAACTTGATGTCTGAGGATGCCGACACCTCGCTAAAGTCTACGGCATTGTTAGTGATTTCAACGACCATGTCAGGATCATTGCATAGCTCCGGCGCATAAGAGTACCGCCCAGCGATATGCGCGAGGGAATGCTCAAGAGTATCGCTCGCATCTCGACCTGCAGCGGACTCGAACTGAGATTGTACCAAGACCCCTAATCCACCGATCACACTTGCGGCGGCAGCAAGCTTCATCATGTTGCCCACTTGCATAAGATTGTCCTCTTCAATTGCTTGCGCTTATAACAGAGATTGAAAAAGTGACCGTTTGCCGATTGGCGACAAGTTCGGCTTCTGATTCAAAGATTTGTTAAGCATCAACGGCACCTGCTCCATTTGTTCGGAACGCGTTTGAGCTTGGTGATCTTCCAGGGTGTAATGATTTGGCTTGCGCAGCACGCCGGGCGAGGGGGTGCGGCATTTCGTGTTCCTGCCGGATGGGCGGTTGATCGGGGCGTATGACGGGCTGACGGGGGCCGTGGTCCGGGAATACATCTGGATGGACGAGCGGCTGGCCGGGACGGTCGATGCGGCGGGCACCCTTCAATTCATCCAGACCGGCCCGCTCGGCCAGCCGCTGATCGTGATCAACGCGTCCGGCCTGGTCATCTGGCGGGGTGAGCTGGCGCCGTTCGGCGAGCTGGTGTCGTCCGCCTTCGGGCCGGTGCCGGAGGCGCGCTTCCTGGGGCAATGGGACGAGGCGGGCTCCGGCCTCTACCAGAACTGGCACCGCACCTATGATGCCAGCCTTGGGCGTGAGGCCCGGCCGCTAGGGCCGTTCCACCAGCCGGGCGACGCCGACGAATTTCCGCTCGCCGACGCCGAAGGCCGCGAGGCCGCCGAAGTAGAGGAAGTAGGCCATCATGTTGGGCGAACCGGCCGAATAGGATTCGGTGAAGCATGAGATCATGATCACGAGGAAAAGCAGCAGCAGGGTCGAGTTGGTCAGGTTGCCGTCCTTCAGCCAGAGGCTGACGGTGCGCGTGCCGGACCATATGATGGCCCAGATGAACGCCGCGAGGCCTGCAAAGCCGAAGTGAACGCGCACTTCCCAGAAGGCGCTGTGGAAGGTCAGGTTGGTGCCGAAGGGCTTGAAATCGTTTTCGTTCAGCGTCTGGGCCATGCCGGTCATCGGGTTCCAGAAACCGTCCACACCGACGCCGAACCAGGGGTGATCTGCCGAAACGCGCCCGGCGGCCTCCCAGATCGCGGTGCGGCCGGTGAAGGTGGAATCCTTGCCGACCAGGGCAAAGAACCGATCGGTGAGCGAGCTGTCGGGCAGGGACAGCACGATCAGGACAATCACCAGGGCGAGCGCGATGATGGACATCAGCGCGGCGGACCTGAGGTGGCGGACCTTGGACGAACTGCCCCAGACGAGCTTGACGCCGATCAGCGCCGCGCTGCCGACGACCGCGAAGACCAGCGAGGTCGCCGAATCGGCCATCATCTGGAACACGAAGGTCACCGGCACGAAGACGGCGGCGATCAGCCGGAGGGCGATGTGTTCCTTCTCGTTCAGGAACGTACCCAGCGACAACAGGATGACGAGCATCATGTGGAAGGCGAAAATGTTCTTCTGCGCGTAAGGCCCGCCATTTGCGAAGTTTGCGAAATACGGAACCGAGTAGAGCGTGCCGAGCCAGCCGGCGATCATCGTGAGGCGCAGGAATTCCGAGGCGCGCAGCCGAGACGCCATGATGACCAGCAAGGTTGGCGTCAGCAGCATCAGCGCGGCCGATTTCGGCGCCGAGCCGGGATAGGGCGTCCAGAAGATCGAAAAGCAGGCCAGGATCGACAGCGGGAACAGGGGCCAGGCCTTGGCGAGCAGCGGAAGGGTTTCCTTCCGGTGCACGACCATGATGCCCAGGATGCCGAGAATGCACAGGTAGCGGATGGCCTGGAAGGCATCGATCGGCATGAAGATCGCGAACAGCCAGATCGCGTACAGCGCCTGCTCCCAGAGCGGGGCCTGACGGGCATTTTCATACACGTTGACCGGAATCGCGCGCGGCGCCGGAAGAAGACCTGGATGGGACATTGACACGATAGGGAACTCCGGCGCTTCGCCCGGGCTTGCAAGCGCCATGCCTGCCCGGTTGCAACCGCTCTTATACCCAACCTGTCGGGTTAGGGTTAAGACCCGGGTCAGGCGCCGGCGGAATTCAGGGCCAGCCAGCGGGGCCCCGCCCGGCGGCGCAGACCGTGCAGGTGCGGGCGTCGTTCTGGTTTACGGCCTATTCCGCCCCGGGCTCAATTGGGCTAGGCCCGCCGCATGGTGATGGTGAAGATCTGCGGCCTCAGGGATCCGGACATGGTGGCCTTTGCGGCCCGCCAGGGGGCGGACTGGATCGGATTCATGTTCACGCCCAGCCCGCGGGAAGTCACGCTGGCGGCGGCGCAGACGCTGTTGCTTTCGGTGGGCGCAGCGGTGCCGGTGGGGGTGATGGTCAATCCGTCGGACGATGAGGCCCGCGCGGTGGCTGCGCTCGGCATCCGGGTCCTGCAGCTGCACGGCAGTGAGACGCCGG
>JBGSOU010000514.1:0-1642 GCA_041739025.1 Hyphomonas sp. | reverse complement strand
CTTTTGCCGGCTTCGCCTCTTTCATCGTGATCTCAGCTTTCTGCCGGAGCAGGGATGCAAGTACTGGCCCATTCATGGGGCTGAAACCATAACGTTCACTTGACAGGTGAAAGGTAAATACAGCGGGTCAGGCGTACTGATTGCCTCTCCCGGACTAGTGACCCAATATGGCGCGGAAACGGCGGGATTCGGGAATATGATGTACCTTCTAGTGCTTGGCGGGCTGGTTCTGCTGTTCATCGGAGGCGAAGCGCTGGTTCGCGGGTCTGTCAGTGTCGCGCGGAAACTGAACATCTCGGAGCTGGTGATCGGCCTCACATTGGTCGGTTTCGGCACATCGGTCCCGGAACTGGTTACCAGCCTGCAGGCGGTGGAACGCAACGCAGTCGGCATCGCCGTCGGCAACGTGGTGGGCTCGAATATTGCCAACATCCTGCTGGTTCTGGGTCTGGCAGCCATCATCACGCCGATCATGGTGCATCCCCGCGCCCTTGCGCGGGACGGCGCCATCATGATCGCGGCGACGCTCCTGCTGTGCGGGCTGCTCTGGTTCGACCAGTTCGGGCGCGTGGCAGGCTTTCTGCTGATTGCGCTGCTGATTTCCTACCTCGTGTTCTCGCTGATTGCCGACCAGCGGCGCCACGACGCAACCGCCGATCTCCACAAGGCCGAAGGCGAGTCCGTTGAAGCGGGATATGGCTTGACTGTTGGATTGCTGATTGCGGCTGCCGGCCTCGTGGGCGTGGTGATTGGCGCCAACCTGCTGGTCACGGGGGCGTCCACGCTCGCGCGGTCATTCGGCATCAGTGAGACGGTGATCGGCCTGTCGATTGTGGCGGTCGGGACGAGCCTTCCGGAACTGGCCACATCCGTTGTGGCGGCCTTTCGCAAGCGCGCGGACGTCGCAATCGGCAACATCATCGGGTCCAACATCTTCAATATACTCGGCATTCTCGGCATCACCGCTCTCGTGCGGCCCTTCAGTGTGCGGGGCGATGCCAGCGCCGGGGCGATGGCGGGCGACCAGCCGGTCAGCATCATCGCAGCGATGGATGTCGGCGCGCTGGTTCTCTC
Source organism: Hyphomonas sp. (assembly GCA_041739025.1). Classification (GTDB taxonomy): domain Bacteria; phylum Pseudomonadota; class Alphaproteobacteria; order Caulobacterales; family Hyphomonadaceae; genus Hyphomonas. The sequence continues at coordinate 568 of JBGSOU010000514.1, read as the reverse complement.
GGCGGGCCTCCTGATGCTCTTCGCCATGACGGGCCGCCAGATCGCGCGGTGGGAAGGCGCCGTCCTCCTGTTGGGCTACGCCCTCTACATGGGCATGACCTTCGGCCTGATCCCGGTGGTCAACCTGTTACCGGGCGCTTAGCCTTCGGACTGCAATCGCCCCCGTTCAGCGCCCGGGCCAGCGCGTGACTTTGTCGTTCAGGTCCGGCCGCTCCCTTTCAGGTGTCTGCGCCCGCGCCGTGCCGATATGAATAAACCCGGCGATCCGCTCGCCAGCGCCGATCCCGAGAAGGGCGCCTGCGTCCCCGTCAAAGGCCGGCCACTCGCTGAGCCAGACCCCCGCCCAACCACTCGCATTCGCGGCCAGCAGCAAATTGTAGCAGACCGCGCCTGCGGAAAGTTCCTGTTCCCAGACAGGGGTGCGCCCGTCATCGACCGGGCATGATACGACCATCACCACGACGGGGGCGCGCAGCATCGACTTTTCCGCCTCTTCGACGTGCGGTGCAGGCTCGCCGCGTGCCCGGAGGATAGCGGCCAGCGCCGCGCCTGCCTGGGCGCGGGCTTC
>JBGSOU010000476.1:0-1684 GCA_041739025.1 Hyphomonas sp. | reverse complement strand
TGCTGATTGCCTGTCCAACTGCCTGCGCGAACTTGCCGACGCGGTTGCCGCGCGCGGCATCACCCGTGTGGTGGATGTCTACGGCGACGACACACTGTTTCCCTATGAACCCTGGGGCATGGGCTGGAGCTGGAACAACCTGCCATTTTACTTTGGTGCGCCCATCTCGGCCTTGACGGTCAATGGCAACGCGGCGGCGCTGCGCGTCGGGCCGTCGTCTGCCGAAGGGGCGCCGGTCACCGCCGTCTGGGCGCCGGGTGATGACGTCATGCGGGTTCGCAATGACGCCGTGACGGGGCCGCCCGGCAGCGAAAACCTGCTCAGCGTGCTGCGCTGGCCGGGATCGGATGAGGTCGTCCTCTCGGGCAGCCTGCCGGCCGATGCCGCCGCCCGCAACTACTTCCTCAGCGTTCCCCAACCCGCCCTGACGGCGGCAGAGCGGCTGATCCGCCTGCTTGCGGCGCGCGGGGTCACGGTTGAAGGCGCAGCGAAGGTCCGTTCACGGAATGAGGCGCTGGCGGGCGAGGAGATCGCGCGCCTCGCCGCGCCGCCCTTGTTGCAGAGTGTCGTCTACGTTTCCGAAGACAGCGACAATCTCGCCGCCGAACTGCTGCTGCGCCACATCGCGCGCGCCGCCGGAGGGGAAGGGGCGCAAGACGGGCTCGACGCGGTTCATGCGATGCTCGATCAGACGGGGATCAGCCGCGCCGAGATCGAACTCTTCGATGGATCGGGCCTCTCGCCCTATAACCGCGTGACGCCGGGATCAATCGTGCGCTTCCTCACCTGGACGGCGTCCCAGCCCTGGGGCGAAGCCTTCCGGGCCACACTGCCGGTCGGCGGCAGGACCGGGTCACTGGCGCGCCGCTTCCGGGGCACGCCGCTCGAAGGGCGGCTCTTCGCCAAGACGGGCACCGTGCAGGGCGTCAATGCCTTGTCCGGCTTCATGCTGGCCGCAAGCGGCGAAACGCTGGTGTTCTCCGTCATCGCCAATGACCGCCCGGCCGAGGCCGCTTCGGTTGTCCCGGTGATGGACAAGTTGCTGCTGGACATCGCCGCCGCGAACTAGGGCCCCGGGCTCCAGCTGCCGCTCAGTTCGGCCGGCGATCCGTGCCCCAGTCCATGCCGATGGATTTTTTCATCCAGTCGGAGAAGGTCGCCGGCTTTTCGAGAGACTTCGGATCGAGCGAGCCGAACGACACGAGCGTGCCGTCCACGCCTTCAAGGCGCACACCCTTGATCCGCTGTCCGTTGTGCGAATAGTCGTAGCTGCCATAGCCCGGGTCCAGGATCAGCATCACCTGCTGGCCACCCCGTCCCTCGGCGTCGCGGCCGAAGACCAGACCATAGACCTTCTCGCGGTTGAACAGGCTGTGGCTGGACGCCTGGCGCTTGCCGTCGAGCAGCACTTCATCCCAGAGCAGGTTGCGCCGCCATTGCAGGACATGCATCCGGTCATCAGCGACAATCTTGATATCGACTTCATGCAGGGCGACGCGGACAAGTTCAGCAAGCATGGTCTTCTCCCGGAGGGCTTGGATATTATCGTTATTCAATAAATCAGCCCGCCTCGCGCGTCAACCCGGTTCAGAATGGAACGGGTGCGTCCAGATCGACGGGCAGGCCCGTCGCCGGGTGCGTGAAGCGCAGCGACGTGGCATGCAGCGCCAGGCGCGGCGCCGCC
>JBGSOU010000458.1:0-7522 GCA_041739025.1 Hyphomonas sp. | reverse complement strand
GATGAATTCCATCTCCTCGGTCACCGCCATCTCGAGATTGATCGGCAGGCGCGTGGCCTTGCGGATCGCCTCGAGATCTCCGTCGCGAATATGCCGGCGGTCTTCGCGCAAGTGGATGGTGATGCCGTCGGCGCCCGCCGCTTCTGCAATCTGCGCTGCGCGCACGGGATCCGGGTGCGGTCCGCCGCGCGCGTTGCGGATGGTTGCAACGTGATCGATGTTCACCCCGAGGCGGAGCAGACCTGCCATCAGGCCAGCCCCCGCGAGCCCGGCTTTACCGGCGGCAGGGCTGCAAGCTCCGGAGGCAGATCATCGGCGGCATAGTCCGGGAAATTCACCTGCGCGAGCGAGATCAGCTGGCAGCCAACATCCGCGCGCCCGCCCGAGCGGTCGATGATGCAGGCCCCGCCCACCACGACGCCCGGCAGCCGGCCAAGCGCGTCGACCGTTTCGCGGAACGACAGGCCCGTCGTGACGATATCCTCGGCGATCAGCACGCGCTCGCCCGCCGCAATCGAAAACCCGCGCCGGAACTCGAGGTTTCCGTCGACACGCTCGGCAAAGATCGCACGGGCGCCGAGATGGCGCGCAATTTCGTATCCGGGAATGATGCCGCCTACGGCCGGCCCGGCCACAACGTCGATCTTGCCGAACGCGGCGGTGAGCTTTTCGGCCAGGGCCTTGCACAGCTTCTCGGACAGGTCCGGCCGCGAGAAGACGAGCGCCTTCTGCAGGAATACCGGGCTGCGCCGTCCTGAAGAAAGGATGAAATGTCCCTCCAGCAGCGCGCCGGCATCGCGGAACACGTCCAGCACCTGATCACTGTTCACCTTGGCCCTCCTGGTCGCGCACGGCGCGGTCAACAACAGCCAGCGAACGCAGGGCCGCCAGGATCTGGGTCAGTCGTTTCAAGTCTTCCACTTCAATATCCATCATCAGCTCAATGAAATCGGGTTGGCGCATGCCGGTCGAAATGCCGACAATGTTGCCATTGGACTCGGCCACAGCCGAGCAGAGCTTCGCCAGAACGCCCTTCTGGTTCGAAGCATTTATCCGTATGCGGCCAATCGCGACCGCGCCGGTCTTGGCAAGCTCGGTCCATTTCAGATCGCGCCACAGCTCGGGCTGGTCGTCATACTCTGCGAGACGCGGGCAGCTCGACACGTGCACGACAAGCCCCTTGTCAGGCACCTGCACGCCGATGATCCGGTCGCCCGGCAACGGGCGGCAGCACTGGCCGAGATGCAGCGTGACCCCCGGCGTCAGATCCTTGCCTTCGACAAACAGCGGCGCATGCCGGCTGTCGATCGGCGTCTTGTCGAGATCATCGGTGCGGTCCGGCTCATAGCCCGGGAACGCCGCACGCACGATGGCCGAGGTCAACACCTTGCCGCGCCCGGCTTCCTCGCGCAGCTCGTCGATCGAATCCAGTTTCAATTTCTTCGCGACGTCGATCAGCATCACATCGACCGGATCGGCGCCCGCACGCCGCAGTGCCTGGTTGATCAGGCCCTCGCCGAGCCGGCGGAACTCGGCCGCTTCCCGGTCGCGCTCCAGCTTGCGCTGCTTGGACTTTGCGCGGCCGGTAAAGGTCATTGCCTCCCAGCCGATCACCGCGGCCGGGGCCCGCCCCCGGATGATGTCCACAACGTCGCCGTTCTTCAACGGCCGGCGCATCGATTTCTCTTCGCCATTGATCCGTGCGCCAACGGCCGTGTCGCCGACGGCCGAGTGAACGGCGTAGGCAAAGTCCAGCGGCATGGCGCCCGCCGGCAGGATGATCAGCTTGCCCTTTGGGGTGAACGCGAAGACGTGCTCGCGGTACATTTCGAGCTTGGCGTGCTCGAGGAATTCGCCCGGCTCGGCGCCGTCGCGCAGCAGTTCGGCAAAGGCCTTGAGGTTGGCTTCCGGATCGAGCCCCGCTTCGCGCGCCGACTCCACGTCAAACCCGTAGGACCGGTTCTTGTACCCCCAGTGCGCGGCCACGCCATACTCCGCCGTCCGGTCCATCGCTTCGGTGCGGATCTGCAACTCCACCCGCCGGTTGCCGGAGGCGCGCACGGTGGTGTGCAGGCTGGCATAGCCGTTCGGCTTCGGCACGGAGATGAAGTCCCGGAACCGGTCCGGAATGCAGGCCCAATGTGTGTGAACGGCGCCGAGCACGGCATAACAATCCGGCACCGTATCGAGGATCACGCGGAACGCGAACAGGTCCGCCACATCGCGGAAGGAGATCGATTTGCGTTCCAGCTTGCGCCACAGCGAATAGGGCTGCTTGCGCCGGCCGCGCAGCCGGTAGTTCAGTCCGGTCTCGCCCAGCAGTTTCGTCAGGTCGTCGCGGATGCGGTCGAGGTCGCCCCTGTTCTCGTTTTCCAGCTCTTCCAGCCGGTACAGGATGGCCCGGCGGGCGTCCGGGTTCAGTTCCTGAAAAGCCATGTCGTCCATGCGCGCGGCGACATCATAGAGACCCACCCGGCGTGCCAGTGGCGCGTAGATATCCATTGTCTCGCGCGCCGTACGCTGGCGGCTCTCGGCCTTCTTGCGGTGGTGCAGGGTTTCCATGTTGTGCAGCCGGTCAGCCAGCTTCACCAGCAGCACCCGGATGTCGCTGGTCATCGCCAGGATGAACTTCTGGAAGTTCTCGGCCTGTGCGGCCTCCCGGGAGGTGAATTCCAGCTTGTCGAGCTTGGTCACGCCGTCGACCAGTTCGGCCACGTCTGCACCGAAGCGCACTTCGATATCGCCGATGTCGATCTCGGTGTCTTCGACGACATCGTGCAGCAGGCCGGCGACAATCGTCACTTCGTCGAGGCGCACATCCGCCAGCAGGTTGGCGACCCGGATGGGGTGGGAGTAATAGGCCTCGCCGGAATCGCGCGTCTGCTGGCCATGATGCTTCTTGGCGAAGTCATACGCCTGGCCAAGCAATTCGGACTTCACCCGGGGGTGATAGGCACGAACCTTTGCAATCAGCTCTTCGCGGGTCGGAACCGGGGGCAATCCGTCGGCCGCGACTGGCGCAGCGGCCTGTTTGCCAGCGTCAGCGCCAGCCCCTTTTTCCTGTCCGGAAAGGGCGCTGCCGTCCATTTTGGCTCCTAGAGGCGGTCGTCGCGCCCGGATTCGATTTCAGCCTGATATGCGCGCAGAACGTCGTCCTCGGTCGCTGCCGGAGCAGCCATGAGGGCCTGACGGTCGGCTTCGCGCTCGTTCTCTTCGCCCGGACGGATGTCCTGAAGGTTCGAGATCAGGGCTTCCTTGATCAGCTTGAGGTCGATCGTCGCTTCGGCGATCTCGCGCAGCGATACAACCGGATCCTTGTCATTGTCCCGGTCGATGGTCAGCGGCGAGCCTTCACGGATCATCCGGGCGCGGTGGCCGGCGATCAGGACCAGCTCGAACCGGTTCGGAATCTTTTCAATGCAGTCTTCGACAGTAACGCGGGCCATTTCGGACAAATCTCCTGAGAACCGCCCTTTATATGCGCTGCAGCACACCGCGGCAACCCATCCTTGCAGGCTTTGGCAAGGACCGGTAAGCGGTGAGACGGCACATTCCGGGCAATCGATTACGCCCCCTCCTATTGGAAGAAGAGAGTATTGCCAATGGCCTTCTACAAGGACGAGCGTCTGGCATTGTTCATTGACGGTGCAAACCTCTACTCAGCGGCCCGCGCGGTCGGCCTGGAAATGGATTTCCGTAAACTTTTCAAGGAATTTCAGACCCGCGGCCGGCTGATCCGCGCCAGTTACTACACCGCCCTCGTCGAAACCGACGAGTACAGCCCGGTCCGGCCGCTGGTCGATTGGCTGGCCTATAACGGCTTCAACGTGGTGCGAAAGCCTGCCCGGGAATTTGTCGACCGCGACGGACGCAAGCGGGTGCGCGGCAACATTGACGTCGAACTCGCCGTCGACATGCTCGACGCGGCCGGCTGGGCCGACCATATCGTTCTGTTCAGCGGCAATGGAGATTTCCGCCGCCTGGTCGAGGCCGTAAAGGCCAAGGGCGTCCGCGTCTCGGTCGTCTCGACCATGAACACCTCCCCGCCCATGATCTCCGACGACCTGCGCCGCGAAGCCGACACCTTCATCGAGCTGGCCGACCTTGGCGAACTGATCGCCCGCCCCCGCCGCGAAACCGGTGACACGCTGCAGGACGAGGACGAGGACTGAGCCAGAGGGCCTGCGCCGGCGCGAATTGCGGCGAGCGGCCACATGGGCAGGTGCCGGGGCCGCCTGCATCTAGGCCGGATGCCGATGCCCTGGACCTATCGACATGCGAGCGCCGAGTGGCAACGCTTCCTCGATGTGGCGAGGGAGGAGATGGACCTTGTCACCAACAACCTCGCCTACACGGCGATCGAAGGCGTATTGCTGACGTTCAGACGCCGGCTGCCGGTCGAGCCCGCCCTCCGTTTCGCGGATATCCTGCCAACTGTTCCGCGGGCGATCTTTGTCTCGCACTGGCATCCCGCGGCCCCCGCGCCGTGGGGAAGCCGGGACGAACAGACGGCCGAAGCGCAGGCTTTGCGCCCCCATCACAACCTCACACCCGGCAATTGCATCGAGGCAACAGCGATTGCCCTGCGGGCGACCGTCCGGGCGGACGAGATCGATCCGGTGCTGGCCCGCCTGGGACCGCAGGCCCAGGCCTATTGGCACGTCGACCCGGCGCGCCTGCGCCCCGTCGATTTTCCTTAGCCGAAGCGGCAGCCCAAAAGAAAACCCCTGCCGAAGCAGGGGTGAAGGGTCAGTTGCAAGGGGTTCGGCAATCGCGGTTAGCGACGCATCGTGAAGCTGACGCCCGCAAAGTCCTCCGAGTCGGAGAGGCTCCGGTTGCGGTCGCTGAAATTCATTTCGCGGCGGATATAGCTGAAGGACAGTTCGCCGCCGCCGCGCTGGATTGAAATACCGGCCTGCAGGTCGCCGACCGTCAGCTGATCGGTCAGCTGCATGTCTGTCAGGGTGTTGACGCCCAGGCGCTGCATGTCCGTATCCCAGACCAGCGCTTCGCCGTCGGCGCCGACAAAGACGTACCAGCCTTTAGGGGCGGCGCCTGATTGCAGCAGGCCCAGCCCCTGACCGAAGCGAAGTTCACCGCCGAGGCGCCGGGTGGTCAGGTCGCCGGCTTCACGCACGGCGACGCGCGGGGCGACGCCGACATCAAAGCCAAGACCGGTTTGGGAGCTGGTCGCGGCCAGCGACAGGCCGATGGAGACATTGCGGCTTTCAGGGTCCGGCTGGCCGTAGCGCGCGGTGGCGAGGTCCGCCGCAACCGAGGCCAGCGCCGGGCTGGCGCTCCAGCCAAAAGAGACATCGGATTGCGGCAGTCCGCTCACGCCCGATCCGGTCAGGCTGAAGGCGGAAGGCGCTGCGGCCGTCGCATAAACTGTGACAGCCGCATCGGGTCCGGTCAGGCGGATATCGGCCGCAGTGCCGGCCGGCGAGGCCATGCCCGCGCCGTTCAGCGCACTTCCGGTGGGTGAATTGAGCGCGCCGTCACCGAAGGAGCCCGGCATTGCCAGGGACATCCCGAGCGAGAGTTCAGCGGCGGGTTCGGCATAAGCATGGTCAGCAGCGCCGGAGGACACGCACCCTTGGCAGGCAAGGCTTATAAAGCTGGTGGCGATTGCGAAGGCCATTCCTCTACTACCTCTCACGGTCAGAATCCTTACTCCACTCTGGTAAGAAAATGACCCCGTGTACCTAAGCTAACATGAAGGACATTGCCGCCCAACCAACTTTTCGCCCGTCAAAGATTAATTCGCCGACACTGGTGCAGCGCCTGCAGATCCGCGCCCAACCCCCGGAATCACAGTGTTTTTTTACGCAAGAAGCGGGCCGCGGACGGGGCCAGGCCTGTTAACCGGTTGAGATGTTTGACGAAAATGAGGCACGGCGCCGGCGCCAAAACCATGAACGGCTCGCCTTGAAGGCGAGCCGTGCACGTTAAGACCTCAACCCGAACGCGCCGGGCTTACTGGCAGGCGAGGCACTCGTCATAGTCGGTGCGGGCCACATCGAGCTTTTCGGCTTCGATTCGCTCAGACCCGGCAAACGAGGCGCGCTGGATCGATTTCGACCGGCAGTAGTAAAGGGATTTCAGGCCCCGCTCCCAAGCGGTCCAGTGCAGCATGTGCAGGTCCCATTTGTCGATGTCGCCCGGCAGGAACAGGTTCAGCGACTGCGACTGGCAGATGAACGGGGTCCGGTCGGCGGCCAGCTCGATGATCCAGCGCTGGTCGAGCTCGAAGGCCGTCTTGTAGATGTCCTTCTCGTAGGCATCGAGGCAATCAAGATGCTGCACAGACCCTTCATGCTCAAGGATCGAGCCCCAGATCTCGGGCGTGTTCAGGCCCTTGGCCTCAAGCAGCGTTTCGAGCTGCTGGTTCTTCACGGTGAACGAACCCGACAGGGTCTTGTGCGTGTAGACGTTGGCCGGGATCGGCTCGATGCCGGCTGAGGTGCCGCCGCAGATGATCGAGATCGACGCGGTGGGAGCCACTGCCAGCTTGTTCGAGAAGCGGGCCATCATGCCGACATCGCGCGCGTCCTCACAGGGGCCACGTTCCTTGGCGAGCTTCACCGAAGCCGCATCGGCGCCCTGACGGATATGCTTGAAGATCTTGAGGTTCAGCGACTTGGCGGTCGCGCTCTCCATCGAGACGTTCATCGCCTGCAGGAAGGAGTGGAAGCCCATCACGCCGAGGCCGACAGACCGCTCACGCTTGGCCGAATAGACCGCGCGGGCCATTTCCGGGGGCGCGCGCTCGATGAAGTCTTCCAGCACGTTGTCGAGGAAGCGGAAGATGTCCTCCATGAACATCGGTTCCTTCGACCATTCGAGGAAGGTTTCCGCGTTGACCGAGGACAGGCAGCAGACGGCCGTGCGGTCGACGCCGCGATGGTCGACGCCCGTGGGCAGCGTGATTTCCGAGCAGAGGTTCGACTGCGTCACCTTCAGGCCGAGGCGTTTCTGGTGGGCCGGCATCGCATTGTTCACGGTATCGGTGAACAGCAGGTAGGGCTCGCCGGTCTGCATCCGCAGCTCGAGGATCTTCTGCCACAGTTTGCGGGCGTTGACCGTCTTCAGCACGTCGCCGGATTTCGGCGAGATCAGCGGGAAGTCCTCGTCATTACGCACCGCTTCCATGAAGGCGTCGGTGATGTTGATGCCGTGATGGAGGTTGAGGCTTTTGCGGTTGAAGTCGCCGGAGGCTTTGCGGATCTCGAGGAATTCCTCGATTTCCGGGTGGTGGATATCGAGATAGCAGGCAGCCGAACCGCGGCGCAGCGAGCCTTGACTGATCGCCAGCGTCAGCGAATCCATCACGCGGATGAACGGGATGATTCCGGAGGTCTGCCCGTTCTGGCCGACCTTCTCGCCGATCGAGCGGACATTGCCCCAATAGGTGCCGATGCCGCCGCCGTTCGAGGCGAGCCAGACGTTCTCGGTCCAGGTCTCGACGATATCGTCCAGCGAATCGCCGACCTGATTGAGGAAACAGGAGATCGGCAGGCCG
>JBGSOU010000452.1:0-4833 GCA_041739025.1 Hyphomonas sp. | reverse complement strand
CGCCTCCGCCCGCTGCGGCGCTCGCACCGCGCTCGTCACCCACAAGCGGTCGACCATCGGCGAGATGAGTTGCAACCCGGCCATCGGCGGCCTTGGCAAAGGTCACCTCGTCCGGGAGATCGATGCCCTCGATGGCGTCATGGGACGCATGGCCGACAAGGCGGGTATCCAGTTCCGGATGCTCAACCGGTCGAAGGGTCCGGCCGTCTGGGGCCCCCGTGCGCAGATCGACCGGAAGCTCTACCGCGAAGCGATGCAGGCCGAGCTCGGCGCCTATCCGAACCTGATGATCATCGAGGACGGCGCCGAAGATCTGATCGTCGAAGACGGACACGTGGCCGGGATCACCGGACTCACTGGAACCGTCTACCGCGCCGCCAAGGTCGTGATCACGACCGGCACTTTCCTCAAGGGCGTCATCCATATCGGCGCCAAACGCATCCCCGCAGGCCGGGTTGGCGAAGCGCCTGCCATCGGATTGTCGGACCGGCTCTACGCGCTCGGCCTGCCGATGGGGCGGCTCAAGACCGGAACCCCCGCGCGGCTCGATGGTCGGACGATCCATTGGGACCGGCTCGAGATGCAGCCCGCCGATGAGGTGCCGATCCCGTTCAGTTTCCTGACCAGCCGGATTGAAGTGCCCCAGATCGCCTGCGGCATCACCTGGACGACGCCCGAGACGCACGCAATCATCGACGCCAACATGACCCAGTCGGCGGTCTATTCCGGTGCGATTGCCGGACGCGGTCCGCGCTATTGCCCGTCCATCGAGGACAAGGTCCACCGCTTTGCCGACCGCGACCGCCACCAGATCTTTCTCGAGCCCGAGGGCCTGGACGATCACACCGTCTATCCGAACGGCATCTCGACCTCGCTGCCGGAGGAGATCCAGGACCAATTCATCCGGACCATTCCCGGGCTTGAGGACGTTGTCATCCTCCAACATGCCTATGCGATCGAATACGACTATGTGGATCCTCGCGCCCTGTCGCCAGCGCTCGAAGTGAAAGCCCAACCGGGGCTCTATCTCGCAGGTCAGATCAACGGGACCACCGGATACGAGGAAGCGGGCGCCCAGGGCCTGATGGCCGGTCTCAATGCCGCGCGCGCTGCTTCGGGAAAAGACCCGGTGATCTTCGACCGGGCTGAAGCGTATATCGGCGTCCTGATCGACGACCTCGTGACCCGGGGCGTGACCGAGCCCTACCGGATGTTCACCTCGCGCGCCGAATACCGCCTTGCCCTGCGCGCCGACAATGCCGACCAGCGTCTCACCCCGCGCGGAATTGAGGCCGGCGCGGTCAGCGGCGAACGCGCGGCGATGTTTCACGTGAAACATCGGGCGCTCGAGGATGCCCGGACGAAACTCAAGGCCCTGACCTTGTCGCCGGCTGCGGCGGTCAAGGCCGGATGGATGATCAATCAGGACGGCCGGATGCGGTCAGCCTGGGAATACCTCGCCTACAAGGACATCACGCTCGCGCACCTCCAGACCGTCTGGCCCGAGCTGGGCTCGATCGCGGACGAGATCGGCGTGCAGATCGAGATCGAGGCGCAGTATGCCGCCTATCTCGACCGGCAGTCGGAGGATGTCGCCGCCCTTCGCCGGGACGAGTCGCTGACGCTTCCCGAGGGGCTCGACTATGACGCGATTGGCGGACTGTCGAACGAGGTCCGTTCAAAGCTCAAGGCGGTGCGCCCGATGACCCTTGGCCAGGCGGCGCGGATCGAAGGTGTGACACCCGGCGCCTTGACGGCTTTGCTCGGCCACGTGAAACGCGTCCGGCGAACAGGATAATCCGGGCAGGCACCAGAATGACCGATACGAACGACCGCGCGGCCTTTCTGGCCGCCCACGATGTTTCACGTGAAACATTGGAAAAACTCGACCTGATCATTGAGACCCTCGACCTGTGGCGGACCCGGAGCAATCTGATTGGCCCGAAAGAGTGGCCGCAGATCTGGACCCGGCATGTCGGCGACTCGGTCCAGCTGCTGGACCGGATCCCGGACACGGCCAACGTGGTCGATCTCGGATCGGGCGCCGGCTTTCCGGGATTGATCATCGCGGCGGCCCGCCCCGCCGGCCACGTGACGATGATCGAAAGCGTCGGCAAGAAGTGCGCCTTCCTGCGCGCTGCCATTGAAGCGGCCAATCTTCCGGCCACCGTCCACCAGGGACGGGTTGAGGCCGCCCCGCCGATCAAGGCCGAGTATGTCACCGCGCGCGCCTTTGCCCCACTGCCAGAACTTCTGGAATACGCCGCGCCCTGGCTGTGCAAAGGCGCAACAGGGGTGTTCCCGAAGGGCGAACGCTGGAAAGATGAATTGACGGCAGCCCAGCAAAGGTGGAATTTCGCTTATCAAGCGATTCCAAGTCGCAGCGGTGGGTCCGGGGTCATTTTAATTGTGAGAGAGGCGGCGCGACGTCATGGCCAGGCCTAGGATATTTGCAGTAGTCAACCAGAAGGGCGGCGTCGGAAAGACGACGACCTCCATCAATCTCGGCACGGCGCTTGCCGCGGTCGGCCGCCGGGTCCTGATCGTCGATTTCGATGCACAGGGGAACGCGTCCACCGGTCTCGGAATCTCGCGCGCCGAACGGCTGCGCACATCCTATGATCTTGTCGTCGACCGGATTCCGCTCGAAGAGGCTGTGCTGTCGACCATCGTGCCACGCCTCGATATCATTCCGGGCGACGAGAACCTGTCCGGCGTCGAGACCGAACTCGCGGGCGATACGCACCGCTCCTACCGTCTGAAGGAAGCGCTCCAGACTTACATCGCCCGCGCTGAAACCGGCGACCTCGTGAAGTACGACTATGTCCTGATCGACTGCCCGCCTTCGCTGTCGGCCCTGACCATGAACGCAATGACGGCATCCGATGCGCTGCTCGTTCCGCTTCAGTGCGAGTTCCTCGCGCTCGAGGGGCTCTCGCAGCTGTTGCGGACGGTCGAGGTGGTCCGCTCGGGTCTCAACCCGACGCTCGAGATCCAGGGCGTGGTGCTCACCATGTATGACCGCCGCAACAGCCTGTCGGACCAGGTGGCCAATGAAGTCCGCGCCTTCTTTGGCAGCAAGGTCTACAACACTGTCATTCCGCGCAATGTCCGCCTGTCGGAGGCGCCGTCTTTCGGCAAGCCCGCCCTCCTGTATGATTACCGTTGCCCGGGCAGTGAGGCCTACATCCGTCTCGCTTCGGAAGTCCTGCAGCGCGAGAAGGCGAGGGTGGCATGAGCGCAGATCCCCAGGATGATGGGCGGGGCAAGCCTTCGCGTCTCGGGCGCGGACTCTCGGCCCTGATCGGCGAAGTCGAAGCGATGGGCGTACGTTCGCCGAACGCGCCAGCGACGCCGCCGCCAGACCTGCCGCCGACCGAGCGGCCGAACGAGATCAACATCGACCATATCCGCCGGAACCCGGCGCAGCCCCGCCGCAGCTTTGACGATGGCGAACTGCGCGAACTGGCCGAGTCGCTGAAGACCAAAGGCGTGCTCCAGGCCATCCTCGTCCGGCCCGATCCGAAGGAAGCCGGCAAGTACCAGATCATTGCCGGCGAGCGCCGGTGGCGCGCCGCACGCATGGCCGGGCTCACGTCGATCCCCGCCGTCGTCAAGGATGTGGACGAACTCGCGCTGCTCGAGATCGGCATCATCGAGAACGTCCAGCGCGCTGACCTCAATGCCATTGATGAAGCCGAAGCCTATGACGCGCTGATCAAGCGCTTTGGCCGGACGCAGGACAGTCTTGCCACCAGCGTCGGCAAAAGCCGCGTCCACATCTCGAACACGTTGCGCCTGCTGCAGCTTCCGGAAGGCGCCCGCCGCCATGTCCGCGAAGGCCGCATCAGCGCCGGCCATGCCCGCGCCGCGCTCGGCGGAGCTGATCCGGAAGCGTTGATCCAGATGGCCATCGAACGCGGTTTCAGCGTCCGCGAGCTCGAGGCCAAGGCCCGCGAGTCCCGCGAGACGGCGCCGCTCGAAACGAAGTCCATGCCGCCGAAGACCGCCTTGGAAAAGGACGTCGATACCGAAGCGCTGGAAGCCGACATCAGCCGCGAGCTCGGCCTCGTCGTCGACATCCGGCACGGCCGGGACGGGGGCGAGATCCGGATCAAGTACCGCACCCTCGAACAGCTCGACGATGTGTGCAAACGCCTGACCGCAAAGCGCAAGCTCTGAGCGTCAGCGGGCCGCTTCGGCAGCCCTTGCCAAATCGTTAATCAGTAGACGGACAATCGGCTCGGCGGTCGCGCCAGCCGTCTTGGCCGCGCGCTCGGCATCATGGATTCGCTCCATGATCCGCATCAGGCGCTTCGGCGGCCAGGCATTCATCCGGCTGCGGAAGGCGGGCCACTCGTTGGGCCAGACTGGCGGGCGAAGGCTGCGGCCCGGATTGGGGTCGCCGGCGGCTGACTTTTCGTGGGCGCTCAGCATCCGGAGCGTTTCCATCTGAAGCGAGCGCAGGATCGAGATCGGGCTCGTGCCTGCCTCGGTCAGCCGGTCGAGGGCGTTATGCGCATCGGCCGGCCGGCCATCCAGCGCGGCGATCAATACGCCGCTCATGTCCTGGCGCAGGCTCGTGGCGGTCAGTGCCCGGACATCGTCCACCGAAACCGGCCGTCCCAGGCCGCGCGCATACAGCGCCAGTTTCTCGATCTCGGCATTGGCAATCGCCCGGTGTCCGGGCAGGTCGCCGGTGAACAGTTCTAGCGCGCTGTCTTCGATCGTCGCCCCGTCGGCCAGCAAGGCCGCCTTCACCCGCTCGCCGATGTCGCCGGCTTCTTCGGCGAAAAGCTGCAGGCAAGCCGTGCGCTCGGCCCTTTCGGCGGC
>JBGSOU010000414.1:0-1971 GCA_041739025.1 Hyphomonas sp. | reverse complement strand
GCTGGCGGCGCAGCGCGCCTTTGCCGATATCATCCGTTCACAGATCCGGGATGCGGATTGCCCGGCCCTGATGCAACCCGGCGTCTTCACCCTCTCGCTTCCCGCCACGCCCTATCGCGGCGGCACGCGCCTGGCCGAACGCATCGCCGGCCATGCGGTGAACCATCCGGTTCTCGGCGGCCCGGGTTTTGGCTGGCGGGTCATCGAGAAGCGCGCCTATCATTCCGCGCGGACCCTGCTGGACGCGGGCATGACCGGGCCCTTGCTGCGGCCCAGCCTCGCGGCTTGATGCCCGCTTAGTCTTCGGTCAGGAATCCCGACGAGAGCTTCTTTCCCCACTTGTCTTCCTTCGCTTCGGGGCGCTTCTGCGCCATGCGCGCCACCGCGTCCGCCGCTTCGGCCGATGCCAGTCCGCAGGCAGCCTCCAGTTCCTTGAGGAAGGCCTTCACCAACGGGATGCGCCGGTCCGGCGCGCCGCCGAGGCCGGAGTGCACGAGCTTCGAATCCGGCCGCAGCTTCAGCTGGTTGGGCCGTGAGCGGACGATTTCCATCAGGCGTGCCGGATCCATGATCGTATCGGGACGGAAAGCAAACACTGCCCCCTTCTCGCCGGCATCCATCTTGGCAATGCCGAGCGTCCGGCACTGGACCTTGATCGCCATCACATCCAGCAGCTGGCGCGTTTCATCCGGCAAAGGACCAAACCGGTCGATGAGCTCTGCCGCAAAGGCCTCCCGGTCCTGCGCCGTGGTGATGTCCGACAGGCGGCGGTAGAGCGACAGGCGCACATTGAGGTCTTCGACATAGCCGTCCGGAATGAGCACGGCGACGCCGAGGTTGATCTGCGGCGACCAGTCGTCGGCCACGTCCTGCTCTTCGGTTGCGCCGGCCTTGAGCGCCTTCACCGCGTCTTCCAGCATCGACTGGTAGAGTTCGACCCCGACTTCCTTCACCTGGCCGGATTGCTGGTCGCCCAGCAGGTTGCCCGCGCCGCGCATGTCGAGGTCGTGGCTCGCCAGCTGGAACCCCGCGCCGAGCGAGTCGAGCGATTGCAGCACCTTCAGCCGCTTCTCGGCCGTCTCGGTGATCACCTTGTCACGCGGCGTCGTGAAATAGGCATAAGCGCGCAATTTCGACCGTCCGACCCGTCCGCGCAGCTGGTAAAGCTGGGCGAGGCCGAACATATCCGCGCGGTGGATGATCAGCGTGTTGGCGCGCGGAATATCAAGGCCGCTTTCCACGATGGTCGTCGAAAGCAGCACGTCATACTTGCCCTCGTAGAAGGCCGTCATGATGTCTTCCAGTTCGCCCGCTGCCATCTGGCCGTGCGCGACGATGAACGAGACTTCCGGCACGTGGACGCGCAGGAAATCCTCCAGCTTGTCGAGATCCTGGATGCGCGGCGCCACGAAGAAGGCCTGACCGCCGCGATACTTCTCGCGCAGCAAGGCTTCGCGCAGGGTAACCGTGTCTTCCTCGTTGATGTAGGTGCGCACCGACAGGCGGTCCACCGGCGGCGTCGCGATGATCGACAGGTCGCGGATCCCCGTCAGCGCCATTTGCAACGTACGCGGAATAGGCGTTGCCGACAGGGTCAGAACGTGCACGTCGGATTTCAGTTCCTTCAGCCGTTCCTTGTGCTTCACGCCGAAGCGCTGCTCCTCGTCCACGACCATCAGGCCGAGGCGCTTGAACTCGATCTCCTTGGTCAGCAGCGCATGCGTGCCGACCACCAGGTCCACGCTGCCATCGGCGAGTGCGGCGCGTGTCTCGGCCGCGTCGCGTGCACTGACGAAGCGCGACAGCGGACGCACCTTCAGCGGCCAGCCGGCAAACCGGTCCTCGAACGTCTTGTAGTGCTGGCGGGCCAGCAGCGTCGTTGGTGCAATCACCGCCACCTGCTTGCCGCTCATCGCCGTGACGAAGGCCGCGCGCAAGGCAACTTCGGTCTTGCCGAAGCCGACATCACCG
>JBGSOU010000319.1:0-2401 GCA_041739025.1 Hyphomonas sp. | reverse complement strand
CATCGACACGCCTTCCTCGGCGCCGTCCAGCCGGATGCCGCCGCCCTGGCTTTCGGCGCGCAAGCCGAACTGTTTCAGCCGGGTTTCGAGCAAGGCGAGGTTGCGATGGTGGGGGCCGCACAGGTCGCGCAGCCGCTCGGCCTGATTGACCGGGTAGACGCGGCTGACGGGCTCGGGGAGCGGCGGACGTTTCGCGCTCACTGGGCAGGCTCGCGGGCGCGCACAAGCTCGCCGGTGAGGGAGTTGAGGCTCGCGCCGACGATTTTCAGGTCGACGAACTGGTTCAGCTCGGCGCCGGTTCCATCGAAGTGGACAGCCTGAAGGTAGGGCGAGCGGCCATGCATCTGGCCTTCGTTGCGCCCCTTCCCGGTCACCAGAACCGGCAGGGTGCGGCCGATCTGGGACTGGTTGAACGCGGTCTGCTGGTCGCGCAGCAGCGCCTGGAGCGTTTGCAGGCGCTGGTCCTTCACGTCCTCGGGTACGTGCAGGGCCATGCCGGCCGCCGGCGTGCCGGGGCGGGCGGAATACTTGAACGAATAGGCAATCGCATACCCGACATCGCGCACCAGCTGCAGCGTCGCCTCAAAGTCGGCGTCCGTCTCGCCCGGGAAGCCAACGATGAAATCCGAGGCGATGGCGATGTCCGGCCGGGCGGCGCGGACGCGGGCGATGATGTCGCGGTATTCGCCGGCCGTATGGCCCCGGTTCATCGCTTTCAGGATCCGGTCCGAGCCCGATTGGACCGGCAGGTGCAGGAACGGCATCATGGCCGGCGTATCGCCATGTGCGGCGATCAGGCCGGCGTCCATGTCGCGCGGATGACTGGTGGTGTAGCGGATCCGTTCGATCCCGCCGATCCGGGCGAGATGGCGCACCAGCTGTCCAAGCGTCCAGTCCTCGCCGCCGCCCAGGCGGGGGGCCGGGCCGTGGAACGCGTTGACGTTCTGGCCGAGGAGCGTGATCTCGCGCACGCCCTTGGCGGCGAGGTCGCGCACTTCGGACACGATGTCATCGACATTGCGGGAGATTTCGGCGCCCCGCGTGTACGGCACGACGCAGAACGTACAGAACTTGTCGCACCCTTCCTGCACCGAGACGAAAGCGGTGGGGCCGTCCGGATCACGGGTTTTCGGAAGCGCATCGAACTTCTCGACCGTGTCGAACTCGGTCTCCAGCCGGTCACCCACGGCGCGGCTGGCGCGGGCGATCATCTCGGGCAGCTTGTGATAGGCCTGCGGCCCGAGGACGAGATCCACGGCGGGCTGGCGGCGGATGATCTCGGCGCCTTCGGCCTGGGCGACGCAGCCGGCCACCGCAATCGTCATTTTCCCGCCAGAGGCGAGTTTCATCTGTTTCAGGCGGCCAAGCTCGGAATAGACCTTCTCGGTCGCCTTCTCGCGGATGTGGCAGGTGTTGATCACGACGAGGTCAGCGCCTTCCGGCGAATCCACAGGCGCATAGCCGAGCGGCTTCAGCACATCGCGGATGCGCTCGGAATCGTAGACGTTCATCTGGCAGCCATGGGTCCTGATAAACAGGCCCTTCAGCGGCTTTGCATCGGGGGTCGCACTCATCGCGCGGCTTATGCCTCAAATGGAGGCAGGCTGAAAGAACCTTCCTCCGTCCGGAGGGGCCCACGGCATTGAACGCCTTCACAGCCGGTCAAACCGGGTTAGGGTGCCCCCAAATTGACATTATCGGCGCCGGGGAGGCTCTACACATGTTCACCGAAATCCTGGCCAGCTTTGAAGCTGGCGTGACCAATGTCAGCAATTTCCTCTGGGGCGGCGAGTGGAACGGCACGCAGATTTTGCCGATTGCGCCGCTCGTGGTGCTGTTGCTGGGCACCGGCCTCTATTTCATGGTTCGCACCGGTTTCCGGCCGCTACGCCGCCTCGGCCCGGCCATTGGCGAAGTCTGGGCCGGCCGCAAAGGCAACGGTGACCCGAGCGCCATCACCCCGTTCCAGGCGCTGACGACGGCGCTGTCGGGCCAGGTCGGCACGGGCAACATCGTCGGTGTGGCCACCGCCATCACGCTGGGCGGGCCGGGTGCCGTGTTCTGGATGTGGATCACGGCCATCTTCGGCATGGCGCTCGCTTTCGCCGAAAGCTCGCTGGCGATCAAATACCGCGAACGCGACGAGTATGGCCGCCTGAACGGCGGGCCGATGTATTACATCACCAACGGTCTCGGCAAGCACTGGAAGGTGCTGGCGATCCTCTTCTGCATCGGCACGATCCTCTCGGCGACGGCGACCGGCGGCATGGTCCAGGCCAACGGGATGACCCAGAACATCATGTCCGAACTCAGCCCGCTGGGCCTTGAGGTTCCGGCCTGGATGATCGGCATCGTCATCGCGGCGCTTGTCTTCATCATCATCATCGGCGGCATCAAGTCG
>JBGSOU010000277.1:0-2732 GCA_041739025.1 Hyphomonas sp. | reverse complement strand
CGCTGCACCGCGCCGCCGATCTTCTTGGTCGCCGTAAAGCCCTCGCCGACATGGTCTGCAGGGGCGTCCCCTGCCCGCGCGCGGGCCTGGATGACCACGGATTTGCGCCGTTCGGTGATCCCGTCACGCGCAAATGTGAATTCGCGCCGCTTTTTGAGGCGGCGCGTTTCGGGAAGGATGGGATTTTCGGGGCCGGACATTTTCGGCCTCCCGGTTCAACGGGGCCGGAGCGCCCGAAAGGGAGAAATCAGGCCGTAAGGGTCTTGCGGCCCTTGGCGCGGCGGCGTGCGAGCACCTTGCGGCCATTCTTCGTGGCCATCCGCAGGCGGAAGCCATGGGTGCGCTTGCGGCGGAGGTTGCTCGGCTGGAAAGTGCGTTTCATGGGACTGCTCTGGGCTTGGAAACTGGAAAGCGCGGCTGATACAGGCGGGCGGTGGCGCGGTCAAGCCGGGCGAGGTGCAAAAATGCGCCGCCCCGGCCCGGTCATATCACCGCCTCGTGAGATGCGCGCAAGCCCGATGCGCTTTAAGGGGCAATTGACCGACCAAAGGAGACCCGTCATGCGCCTGGCCGCATCCTGCCTTGTTGCCCTTGCGGCGAGCCTTTTCCCCGCCGCCGGATCGGCCGATACCCGTCCGAGCCCGCAACTGGAGACAACCGTGCCCGCCGAACATTCTGACTGGACCCGCCTGCTGAAGACGCACGTCAAGATGGGCAGCGACGGCATCACCCGGTTTGACTATGCGGGCCTTGCCGCCTCGCAAACCGGCCGGGCGGCGCTGGACGCCTATATCGCGCGGTTCGCGGACATCGACCTTTCGGCGAAGACCGACGCCAACTTTGCGGCCTGGGCCAACCTCTACAACGCCGTGACCGTGCGCCACATCGTGGAGCGCTATCCGGTCAAGTCCATCCGGGACGGTTATCTCGCCGGTCCGTGGAAAGAGGTGAAAGTTAAGGCGGGCGGCCGCGAGGTTTCGCTGGACGACATCGAGCACAAGATCCTGCGCAAGACCTGGGGCACGCCGGAAGTGCACTATTCGATCAACTGCGCGTCCTATTCCTGTCCGAACCTGCCCCCGAAAGCCTGGGAGGCGGCGACCCTCGAAGCGGACCTCGCGGCCGCAGCCCGGGCCTATGTCAACCAGGACCGCGGCGTCAGCGTGACCGCCAGGGGACTGACCGTGTCGTCGATCTATGACTGGTTCGAAGCCGATTTCGGCGGATCGAAAGCCGCGGTGATCGAACACCTGCTGAACTATGCCGAACCTGGCCTCGCCGAGAAAATCCGCGCCAATCCGAAGATCGTGCGCTACCGGTATGACTGGTCGCTCAACGATGCGGCAAAGCTGAAGAAGAAGCGCTGAGACCATGGCTGATACCCCGACCCCGCTCTGGCGCCGCCTCTGGCCGGTCTACGTCATCCTTCTCGGGCTGGGCGTCGCGCTGTCCCAGGGGTGGCATGAGTACCTAACCCTGGAGTCCCTGTCGGCGAATGCCGTGACGCTCGATGCGATGGTCCGGGAGCATTTCCTGGTCGTGTTCGCGAGTTACATCGTGATCTACGCGGCGGCGACGACATTCATGGTGCCGGGCAGCGCACTGACGATCGGCGGCGGGTTCCTGTTCGGTCTGGCACTCGGCACGCCGGCGACCGTGATCGGCGCAACCCTTGGCGCGTCGATCCTGTTCTTTGCGTCCAAGACGTCGATTGGCGCGGTCCTGCGCGACATTGCCGGCCCGTTCATCGAGAAGATGCGCGCCGGGTTTGCCGAAAACCCGGTCTCCTACATGTTCGCCCTTCGCCTGATCCCCCTGTTCCCGTTTGCGGCCGTCAACATCGCGCCCGGATTGCTGGGCGCGAAGTATCGCGACTACCTGCTGACGACCTTCTTCGGCATCATCCCCGGGACGCTGGCCTACACCTGGATCGGTGCGGCGGTGAAAGGCACCCTGCTGCAAGGCGGCACGCCGGACATCGGCTCGCTCGCCGCAAACTTTGTGCCGGCCTTCATCGCGCTGGGCGCCGTGTCGCTTCTGCCGGTGGCTTACAAGAAACTGTTCCCGAAGAAGGTGCCCGCCTGATGGCTGATCCGAAACTCCTGAAGGCCGACCTGTGCGTGATCGGCGGCGGCTCGGGCGGCCTGTCGGCCGCAGCGGGCGCCGCAATGCTGGGCCTCAAAGTCGTGCTGTTCGAGAAGCACGAGATGGGCGGCGATTGCCTGAACTATGGCTGCGTGCCGTCCAAGGCGTTGCTGTCGGCGGCCAAAGCGGCGTATGCGCCCCGTGAGGCGGCCAGATACGGCGTCAATGCGCCGCCCGCCACCCCCGACTGGACCGGCGTGAAAGCCTATGTCCGCAAGACGATCGAGACGATTGCGCCGGTCGACAGCCAGGAACGTTTCGAAGGCCTCGGCTGCACGGTGATCCGCGAAGCCGCGCGCTTTGACAGCAAGGACACGGTTGTGTCCGCGTCGGTGCGCGTGAAAGCGCGGCGCATCATCGTTGCCACCGGGAGCCAGGCCTTCATCCCGCCGATCCCGGGCCTTGCCGATGTGCCCTACCTGACCAATGAGACGATCTTCTCGATGCCGGATTTCCCGCAGCACCTGATCGTGCTGGGCGGCGGGCCCATCGGGCTGGAACTGGCGCAGGCTTTCGGGCGCCTCGGCGCCCAAGTGACCGTGATCGAAATGGGCCGGGCCCTCGCCCGCGCCGATGCCGGCCATGCG
>JBGSOU010000261.1:0-1934 GCA_041739025.1 Hyphomonas sp. | reverse complement strand
CTCTTGAGGCGCGCCGCGCTGTTCCGGCGCGGGCGCCGGACGTTGCATCGGCTGCTCGTCCCCTCCCCGGCCGAGGGCAACATAGAGGCGCCAAAGCACGAACAGCGCCACGGCAGCCAGGATGAGGACTTCGATCACGGGATTGGACATTGCAGAGACGGGGTCCTTGAGTTTTCCACACGCGTGGTGGCTAGATAGTGTGGCCGGCCGCAGGTACCAGCCTTTGCGTTGCGCGGCCAAGGGGCGCATGTTAGGCGATCGGCCCCGAGAAAAGTAGAGGCCTGATAATGACAGATACCAGCGCGCCCGCAAACCCCACGCCTGACGACAAAGGCCCGGCGGCTCCGTCGCTGCGGGTGCTGGGCCAGTACGTGAAGGACCTGTCATTCGAAAACCCGGGACATCCGCCGGTCCAGGCCCAGCCGAACATCGATCTGGGCATTGATGTCGGCGCCGCCCCGCACGCCGACGGCAACGGCCTGTTCGAAGTGTCGCTGAAACTCTCGGCCAAGGCATTGGCGGGCGACACGACCCTGTTCATCACCGAACTCGACTATGCCGGCCTGTTCCAGCTGTCGAACGTGACCGAGAAGCAGATCGAGCCGATGCTGCTGATCGAATGCCCGCGCCTTCTGTTTCCGTTCGCGCGCCGGATCATCGCCGAGATCACCCGCGAAGGCGGCTTCCCGCCCCTGATGATCGACCCCGTCGATTTCGTGCAGCTGTATCAGGCGCAATATCGCAAGGCTGCCGAGCGCGCCGGCACGCCGTCCGCCGAAAGCTAGTCCACAAGCTTCCAGATTGCGTTCGGGCCAAGCTTCTCAACCAGCTTTTCGTGCGCCGCCAGCTCCCCGGCCGGTACCGCGCGCGACAGCGGTTGCGGGCGTTGACGCGCGGGTGGACGCACCGCGCCGTTCTCAAGCCCGTTTGCGCCCTCAAAGCTGAAGGCCCGGGCGCGCCCGCCGAGCAGTTCCAGATAGACGCTCGCCAGAAGCTGGCTGTCCAGCAAGGCGCCGTGAAAGGCGCGGCTTTCGAGCGAAATGTCGAACCGCTTGCAGAGTGCATCGAGGTTTGCCGGGGCCCCCGGAAACCGCTTGCGAGCCATCGCCACGGTGTCGATCCAGCGGCTCTCGGGAACCGGCGCACGGCCGCACCGGGCAAGCTCGGCATTCAGGAAGCCCCGGTCGAATGCCGCGTTGTGGGCCACCAGCGTTGCATCGCCGACGAAGCTGAGGAAGGCATCGACAACATCCGGATGCTCGAATGGCGGGCAGTCTTTCAGGTCCGCGTCGGTGATGCCGGTGATCCGGATCGTCGCTTCGGAAACCGGACGGCCGGGATTGATGCGGGTGTGGAATGTGCGCCCGGTCGGGATGTGGTTGATCAGTTCGACGCCGCCCATCTCGATGATGCGCTCGCCCTGCGACGGATCGAGCCCGGTCGTTTCGGTATCGAAGGCGATTTCGCGGATCTTCCCGGTCATCCGTTTGTATCCCTGGCGAGGCGAATCATCAGGGCGACTATGGCGCGAACCTGATCGCGGGCAAAGTCGAACCCGTGCGCGGTGGAGAGGATGAAATCGGCGCGTGCCCGCTTTTCCGAGTCCGGCATCTGACGGGCGAGGATCGCTTCGAAGGTTTCCGGCGTCACGCCGGGACGCGCGAGAACCCGTTCACGCTGGATCTCGGCCGGCGCAGTCACCACCAGTGTGAAATTGCAGTGCCGGTCGCCGCCGGTCTCGAACAGCAGCGGAATATCGAGCACGGAAAACGGGGCGCCGTCACTGCGCGCCTGTTGGCGGAATTCGACCTGCGCAGCGCCGGCAAGCGGATGGACGATGGCTTCGAGGCGCTTCATCGCCTCGGTATCGTCCAGCACGCGGGTGCGCAGCCGGGTGCGGTCGACCGCGCCGCCATCGACCACGCCGGGAAAGG
>JBGSOU010000226.1:0-2847 GCA_041739025.1 Hyphomonas sp. | reverse complement strand
CAACGCCGCCATCGGCGCGGCCGTCGGCGCCATCGCCGGTGCCTCGGTCGGCGGCTACATGGACAAGCAGGAGCGCGAACTGCGCGAAGCCACCGCCGGAACCGGCATCGAAGTGGTTCGCCAGGGCGACCAGCTGCAGCTGACCATGCCGTCCAACGTGACCTTCACGGTCAACTCGGCGACGATCCAGCCGGGTTTCTACGGTCCGCTCAACGATGTGGCAAAAACGCTGGTCGAGTATCCCTCGACCGCAGTCGACATCATCGGCCATGCCAGCTCTGACGGCGCCGATGACTATAACATGACCCTGTCGCAGCAGCGCGCCCAGTCGGTGCGCACCTACCTGATCAACCAGGGTACGCAAGCGGTGCGCATCAACGCCATCGGCATGGGCGAGACCCAGCCGATCGCCGACAATTCGACCGCTGAAGGCCGCGCGGCCAACCGCCGCGTCGAAATCATCCTGACGCCGATCACGCAGTAATCGGGTCCGGCCCTGACAGGCTGAAGGGCGGGCGGCGACCTCTTGGGGTGCCGCCCGCTTTTTATTGGCCGGCAGACCGGGTTTTCCCGGGGCTTTGTGCAGAATTTCGCGTACCGGTATATGGTAATCGGGCGCAAAGCACGGATCGTGTGCCCCGATGACCAGTCCAGCACCGACGAAGCGGCCCCGGGGGCCATTCGGGCGCAGCGCGCCCTATCGCGGGATGTTTTCCGAATTCATCCGCGGCCTGTCCTGGCTGTACCTGAAGGCGACCGGTTGGCGGGTCGGCTCGGACTGGCCGGTGGACGTGCCGAAATCGGTGATCGTGGCGGCGCCCCACACGTCCAACTGGGACGGGCTGACGATGGTCGCCGTGGCGGGCTGGTACCGGGTGAAGCTGAACTGGATGGGCAAGGCGGCGCTGGTGCGCGGACCGCTCGGCTGGCTGGTGAAACGCTCGGGCTGCGTGCCGGTGGAACGGTCGGTCTCGAAGGACTATGTCGAGCAGATGCGCCAGGCCTTTGCCAGCCGGGAGACGATGCATCTCGCGGTGGCGCCGGAAGGCACGCGCGAGGCCAATCCCAACTGGAAGACCGGGTTTTACCATATCGCCCGCTCGGCCGGGGTGCCGCTGCTGATGGCGGTGCTGGACTACCGCACGCATGTGCTGCGCCTGGAAGGGCCGCTGCCGGTGACCGATGACGCCGCCGGCGACATGGCGAAAGTGCTCGCCCACTATGCCGAAGCGGACGGCATGTTTCCGGAACGGTTCGTACGGCCCGACTGGTAGGGCTTTATTTGCAGGCCTCGGCCGCCTTGTCGATGGCCGCGGCCGAGCCGCTCAGCGAGAACTTGTAGGACACCTTGGTGCCGCGCGCGGAGCTGCCTTCGACCACGAGATTGGCGCCGCTGCGCAGGGCCGAAACGATGGCCGGATCGTCGGCGTCCTCGGCGAAGGCTTCGCTGCCCGCGGGAAACAGGGTCCAGGACGAACGGCCGACCTTGGCTTTCGGGCTGAAGCCCTCCTTGAAGTCAAAGCCGACCTTGATGCTCGGCTGGGCCTTGGCCTTGCCGGATTTCCAGCTGGTCACATAATACCAGACGGCGCCGTGATTGGCCTTGGTGGGCGTCTTGGAGGTGGCTTCGGTCGCCGCATAGCAGATCAGGTCGCCGCTGACCGTCTCGGTGAAGACGGCCCAGTCCTTGAACCGGCCGACGGCCGTGGGTTCTGCGAAGGCCGGGGCGGCGGCAAGCACCGGCGCGATCACGAGGGCGAGTTGCAGGATACGGCGCAGGGGCGTGAATGGCGTGTTCAAGGGTCTCTTCCCATCGGCTGCTGACGGTATAACTGTAGGGGCAATCGCGCGCGGGCGCGACCACCGGAATCACTTATAGCGCGTCTGACACGGATGGGTTAACCGCCGCAGTTGCTTTACAGCAGCGTGCAGTCAAGACTGCAGGCCTGCCTTGGGGAAAGAGTACGCGCGTGTTCGACAAGATGGTCCGTACAGGGGACGTTGCCCAGCGTGAGCGGCAGGCGGACTGTATGACGGCGATTGCCACCGAGCGCTCGCGCGAGGCCTTTGCGGAACTGTTCGACTTCTACGCCCCACGTCTCAAGAGCTACATGCTGCGCCTCGGCGCGGCGGAAGGGGAAGCGGAAGAGCTGGCGCAGGAGGTGATGGTCACGCTGTGGCAGAAGGCGGGCCTGTATGACCGAAAGCAGGCGTCGGTCTCGACCTGGCTGTTCCGGATCGGCCGCAATCGCCGGATCGATGCGCAGCGCCGCCAGCGCCGGCCGGAGCTTCTGGCCGATGATCCGATGCTGCGCCCGCCGGAGATCGACCGTCCGGACGACCTGATGATGCAGGGCCAGATGGAAGACACGGTTCGGGCCGAACTGCTGAAGCTGCCGCAGGACCAGCAGATGCTGCTGCGCGCCGCCTTCTATGACGGCTTGTCCCATTCCGAGATCGCGCGGGCCTTCAATCTGCCGCTGGGAACGGTGAAATCCCGCATCCGGCTGGCCTTTCAGAGGCTCCGGGGCGGTCTGGAGGAACCGGAATGATGCCCCGGCCTTGACGACGGACACTTCAGAACAATGTTTCCCCAAACCACCGGATTGCCAAACCAGAATGACCGAGACTCCCGCCAACACGTTCAGTGAGCTCTATGCCGCTTATGCGGCGGGCTGCCTTGACCCCGCCTTCACCCTGATGGTGGAGACGCAAAGCGTCCTGCGGCCCGAAATCCGCCGGTCGGTGGCGGTCAGCGAAATGATTGCCGGCGGGCTGCTGGAAACGGCGCCGGCGGCCAAGCTAAGCGACGGCGCGCTGGACCGGGCGCTGGTCGCCATCGAGGCG
>JBGSOU010000205.1:0-19142 GCA_041739025.1 Hyphomonas sp. | reverse complement strand
CAGGTGCGCGCCTGATCGCCGGCTTCGGCATCGCGGCGCTGGCCTGCGCGGTGATCATGGGCCTGCACGGCGCCCACACGCCGGCCGGCCATGCCGAATGGGGCGCCTTGAACCCGCTCGCGGAATGGATTGCCGATTTCGCGCCGAAAACCTCGGTCCAGCCGGCCGATCCGGATTTCTCCGGCGGCGTCGCGGTGCCGTTCGTGAACAATTACTTCCTCCCCCTCGGAGGCTTCTTCATTCTGTTTGGCATGATCGTGATCGTCGGAAGCGCCAATGCCGTGAATTTCACGGACGGGCTGGACGGCCTCGCGATCGTGCCGATGACCTTCGCCGCCGCCGCGTATGCGATGATTGCCTATCTCACCGGCAACTTCGTGTTCGCGCAGTACCTGGGCATCCAGTTTGCGCCCGGCGCCGGTGAACTCTCGGTGGTGCTCGGCGCGATGATCGGCGCCGGCATGGGCTTTCTCTGGTACAATGCCTACCCGGCCAAGGTGTTCATGGGCGATACCGGCTCGCTCGGTCTCGGCGGCATGCTCGGCGTGGTCGCGGTGGCAACCAAGCACGAGTTCGCGCTGGTCGTGATCGGCGGCCTGTTTGTCATCGAGGCGGTCTCGGTGCTGACCCAGATCGGCTGGTTCAAGATCACCAAGCGCCTGACGGGGGAAGGCAAGCGCATCTTCCTGATGGCGCCGCTGCACCACCATTTCCAGAAGAAGAACTGGCCCGAGACGCGGGTCGTCGTGCGCTTCTGGATCCTGTCCGTCCTGTTCGCCCTCGCGGGCCTCGCCACGCTGAAGCTGAGGTGATGGACGCGCGATGATCCGCATCTCCGAATATTTTGCACGAGACGTTGCCGTGTATGGCCTCGGCCGCACGGGTCTCAGTGCTGCGCTGGCCCTGAAGGCCGGCGGGGCGCGCGTGCATGCGTGGGATGACAATGAAGAAACGCGTGCCAAGGCCGAAGCGGCCGGCATCGCCCTGTCCGACATCAACAAGCGCGACTGGCAGACCTTTGCCGCGCTCGTCCTGTCGCCGGGCATTCCCTACAAATTCCCGCAGCCGCCCGAAAGTCGTCGGCATCACGGGCACCAATGGCAAGTCCACCACCACGGCGCTGATCGGCCATATCCTCAAGGAAGCGGGCCGGGACGTGCGCGTCGGTGGCAATATCGGCACCGGCGTGCTGGATCTTGCGCCGCTCCATTCGAACGCGATCTATGTGCTGGAACTGTCGTCCTACCAGCTGGATCTCGTGAAGAGCCTGCGCTGCAACGTGGCGGTCATGCTGAACCTCTCGCCCGATCACCTCGACCGGCATGGCGGAATGGATGGCTATCAGGCCGCCAAGATGCGCATCTTCCAGAACCAGACGCCGCAGGATGTGGCCGTCATCGGCTTCGATGACCTCTACACCCAGTCGATGGCGATCGGCCTGTCGGCCAGCGGGCCGCAGAAGGTCACGCAGATCTCGTCGACCTATACGCTGGGCAAGGGTGTCAGTGCGGTCGAGGGCCGCCTCTATGACAACATGGGCGGCAAGGCCGAGTTCATCGGCAAGCTGGAAGACTGCCCGGCGCTGCAGGGCCGTCACAATTTCCAGAATGCCGCCGCCGCCTATGCGGCCTGCCGGGCACTCGGACTTGACCCTTCGACCATCATGGCCGGCCTGAAGACCTTCCCGGGCCTTGCCCACCGGATGGAGAATGTCGGCGCCATCGAGGGCGTGCGCTTCGTCAACGATTCCAAGGCGACCAATGCGCAGGCGGCTGAACAGGCGCTGCGTTCGTTCAAGAACATCTACTGGATCGCCGGCGGCGTGCCGAAAGCCGAAGGCATTGCGCCGCTCGCCTCCTGCTTCCCGAATGTCACCAAGGCCTACCTGATCGGCCAGGCGGAAGAGACGTTTGCCACCACGCTGCACGGCAAGGTGGAGGCGCAGAAGTGCGGCACGCTGGAGCGTGCCATCGACGCCGCGTTTCGCGATGCGAGGGCATCCGGCGATGCCTCGCCGGTCGTACTGCTGTCGCCGGCCTGCGCCAGCTTCGACCAGTTCAAGGACTACGAGCATCGCGGCGACGTGTTCCGCGATTTCGTCAAGTCGATGATGCCGGCACCGATGAAGGAGTCTGCGTGAACCCCGCCGCTGCAGGGCCGCTGCTTCCGCGTTCGGATTCATCCTGGTTGACCGAATGGCGCCGCACCCTCGATTGGGGGTTGGTGGCGGGCATCCTCTTGCTGTCGGCCATCGGGCTGTTGATGTCGCTCGCGGTCGGGCCGTCTGCGGCGGCGCGGATCGGCTATGCCGACCCCTATCATTATGTGTACCGTCAGGCCTTGTTCGCCGTGATCGGCGTCGGCCTGATGCTGACCGTCAGCCTGCTGGACCGGACCTGGGCCAGGCGCTTCGCACTTCTGGTCTTTGCCGCATCATTCGTCCTGATGACGGTCCTGCTGCTGGTCGGGCGCGAGGTGAACGGGGCGCAAAGCTGGTTCCGGTTTACCAGTTTTTCGGTGCAGCCCAGCGAACTTGTAAAGCCGACCCTGATTGTGCTGTGCGCCTGGCTGCTGGCGCAGCGCGAGCGGTATCCGGCGGCGCCCTGGTCGTTCATCGCCTTTGGATTCTATGGCGCCACGCTGGGTGTGTTCATCCTCCAGCCGGATGTGGGCGGGGCGGCACTGATGACGATGGCGTTCCTCACCGCGTTCTATGTCAGCGGCCTGCCCAAGCGCTGGATTGTCGCGTTCGGGGCCGGGGGGGGCGTGCTGGCCATACTGCTCTACAACCTGCTGCCCTATGTGAAGGTACGGGTGAACACGATCCTCAATCCGAGTTCGGTCGACACGTTCCAGATCGAGAAGACGCTCGAGGCCATCGCGCGCGGCGGCCTGTTCGGCACCGGGCCGGGTGAGGGCAAGGTGAAGATCCAGATCCCCGAAGCGCACACGGATTTCATCTTTGCGGTGATCGCCGAAGAATTCGGCCTGATCGCCATCGTCACCGTCATGGCGATCTATGCGCTGATCGCGGTCCGGGGGTTCCGCGCCGCGGCCCGGATCGAGGATGGCTTCGCTCGCACGGCGGCGGCGGGCCTGTTTGCCCTGCTGACCATCCAGGCGGGCGTCAACATCGGGGTGAGTCTGGCCGTCCTGCCGCCGACAGGGCTGACCCTGCCTTTCATCTCCTATGGTGGCTCATCGATGGTGGGCATGGGATTGACGCTCGGCCTTGCGCTTGCTCTCGTGCGCGGCGAAGGCACGAGGAGCCGTGGGCCATATGGCTGAACTACCCCGAGAGAAACTCGTCGTGATCGCTGCGGGCGGCACGGGTGGGCACATGTTCCCGGCCCGCGCCTTTGCCGACGAATTGCGCGCGCGGGGATGGCAGACCGCGTTGATCTCCGATTCCCGGGGCCTGCGCTACGCGGCCGACTTTCCGGCGGACTGGAAGGAAGAGATCGAGGCCGCCTCGCCGAACTTCCGCAAGCCCTGGACGCTGCCGGGCGCGGCGCTGAAGATCAATGCCGGCATTGCCAAGGCTTCGCGCCTCTTGAAACAGCACCGTCCCGCGCTGGTCGCGGGGTTCGGCGGCTATCCTGCCTTCCCGGCGCTGGCCGCGGCGCGGCGCCTCGGCGTGCCGATCATCATCCACGAACAGAATGCCGTGCTGGGCCGGGTCAACCGGCAGTTTGCGAAACATGCCAAGCTGGTGGCCAGCGGCTTTTCCCGGCTCGATTTCCTGCCGCCGGGATCGGCCCACTTGCCGGTCGGCAATCCGGTACGCGCCCCGATCCTCGCGGCTGCGGCACGGCCGTTCCCGCCAGTGGATGGCCAGCTCAACATATTCGTCACCGGCGGAAGCCAGGGCTCGCGGATCATCGGCGAACTGGTGCCGCTGGCGATTGCCCAGCAATTGCCGCCGCCCCTGATGGCGCGCATCAAGGTGGTCCAGCAGGTGAGGGAAGAACAGGTCGAGAGCGTGCGGGCCGTCTACCGCGTCGCGCAGATCGAATGCGAGCTGGCGCCGTTCTTTTCCAACATGCCGGACCGTCTGGCCGAAGCCCACCTCGTGATCGCGCGGTCGGGGGCAGGCACGGTCAGCGAACTGGCGGCGGTCGGCCGTCCGTCAATCCTGATCCCGCTGGCGATCGCGATGGACGATCACCAGGCGGCGAACGCTGAGGCGCTGACGGACGCCGGCGCGGCCGACATGCTGCTGGAATCGAACGTGACGCCCAAACTGCTGGGCGCGCTTATCGCCGCGCGGTTTTCGGATATGGATGATCTCAGGGCCCGCGCGGAGGCGGCCAGATCCGTCGCCAAACCGGACGCGGCCAGGGAACTCGCCGACATGGCGGAGAGGATCGCCGAACTATGACCCGCAATTCCGCGCTGCTGGCGCTGCCATATGCTGCGGTGCTCGTGCTGCTGGACCTTGTGCTGCTGACGCAGGGCGGCCGGGCGATGGCGCCGGCGATTGCCGGTCTGATCTGCGCTGCAACGCTCGGCTGGGGCGGCGTACGCACGCTCAGCCAGGGCTCGTCCCGGCTGTTGTCGGCGGCCTGGGGCGTCGCGGTCGGCACGTTCTGGATGGCCTTCTTTTCGCACACGCTTTCCCTCAATGCCGGCACACAATCGCCCTATGCCGGCGGCATGTTGGCGGACGGGCTGCTGACGCTGGTGTTCGGCGCGATGCTGGTTGCGTCCATCGCGGGCCTCGTCCTGTCGCTGTCCCGCCGGTCTCTCTAGGAGCTGCGAACCTTTCCATGTCATCTCCCACCCCGTTTTCCGTTGGCCCCGCCCATATCGTCGGCATCGGCGGGATCGGCATGTCCGGCATCGCCGACGTGATGCTGACCATGGGATATGAAGTCCAGGGCTCGGACGTGGCCGACAGCGCCAATGTCGAGCGCCTGCGCGCGCGGGGCGTGAAAGTGTTCATCGGCCACGCGCCGGAGAACGTGGCCGGCGCCGGCACGGTGATCATTTCCTCCGCGATCAAGCGCGACAATCCGGAAGTCCAGGCGGCCCGCGCCGCAGGCATTCCGGTGGTGCGCCGCGCCAACATGCTCGCCGAGATCACGCGGCTGAAATACACGGTCTGCATCGCGGGCACGCACGGCAAGACGACCACCACCTCGCTGGTTGCCTGCCTGCTGGACGGGGCGGGTACCGACCCGACCGTCATCAATGGCGGCATCATCCATGCCTATGGCTCGAACTACAAGGCGGGCGAGAGCGACTGGATGGTGGTCGAAAGCGACGAAAGCGACGGCACCTTTGCCAAGCTTCACCCGACCTGCGCCATCGTCACCAACATCGATCCGGAACACATGGACCATTACGGCACCATGGACCGGCTGCGCGAGGCTTTCGACACGTTTGTCGAAAACCTGCCGTTCTATGGTTTCGCCGTGCTGTGTACGGACCATCCGGAAGTGCAGGCGCTGGCGGCGCGCGTCACGGACCGGCGCCGCATCACATACGGCTTCAACCTGCAGGCCGATATCCGGGCCACCAACCTGACGACGGACCTGAACGGCGCCCACTTTGACGTCGAAATCCGCCGCGCGTCCGGCGGGCCCCGGCAGATCGGGGACCTGACCCTGCCGATGGCCGGCGAGCACAATGTCCAGAACGCGCTCGCGGCGATTGCCGTTGCCCTCGAACTGGGGGCGAGCGACGAGCAGGTGCGCACGGCACTGGCAAAGTTCGGCGGCGTGAAGCGGCGCTTCACGGCGGTGGGCGACTGGGTGCCGGTTGCGGGCGAGGCGCCGGTCAAGGTCATTGACGATTACGGCCACCATCCGGTGGAGATCGCCGCCGTGCTGAAGGCCGCGCGCGCGATGCAAGGCAAGGCGACCTTGATCGCCGTGTGCCAGCCACACCGCTTCACGCGGCTGCGCGACCTGTTTGAAGAGTTCTCGACCTGCTTCGATGCGGCAGACCATGTGCTGGTTGCGCCGGTCTATGAAGCGGGCGAAGCGCCGATTCCGGGTATCACGAGCGAAGCCTTGGTGAACTCCATCCGCCGGCACGGGCACAAGAGCGCCGAGGCGCTGCCAAGCCTCGCGGCACTGCCCGAGCGCGTTCGCGCGCTGGCCGGTCCCGGCGCCATGATCGTTTGCCTCGGGGCAGGGGACATCACGAAACATGCCGGTGAGCTGGCCGGAAAACTCTAGCGCGGCTGCGGCCTTCCGCCGATCGCCCTCCGCAAGGTCAGCCTCGACAATCTGCCGGAAGCCCTTTCCCTTGCGCTTCGAATATCGCAGGCTGAACACTTAGGACGGCGCGCCAGACGCCGCGAGGGAACCGAACGCATGGATACACCTGTTGGAATGGCCGTGGCCGAACCTGCAACGGCAGCCGCGTCGCGGCATGTCGAGGCCGATGGGGGGCCGTTTGGGATCAAGGGACTGGCCTGGGCGATCTTCGAAGGCGCCCGCAATCCCTATTACAACCTGATCGTCATTTATGTGTTCGCGCCTTACTTTGCATCGGTGCTGGCCGGGGGCGGGGCGGATGCGCTCAGCCTGTCAGGCCTGACCATCACGATTGCCGGGATCGTGACGGCGCTGACCGCGCCCTTCCTGGGCGTGATCGCGGACAAGGCCGGCCGGCGCAAACCGCCGCTGCTGTTTTTCATTGCCTTGCTGGCGGCCTGTTCGCTGGCGCTCTGGTGGGCGCGTCCGGAAGGACCGTTGACGATGTGGCCGACGATGGCCGTGCTGGCGATCGCCTATTGCTGCTACGGCTATTCCGAAGTGCTGCACAATGCGATGCTGCCGATGGCCGGCCGGCCGAGCGCGCTGCCCTATATCTCCGGGCTCGGCCTGTCGACGGGCAACCTGCTCAGTGTCGGGATCCTGATCTTCTTCCTGTTCGGCCTTCTGTTGCCCGGATCCGGTTTGCCTTTCGCGCCCGACCAGCAGCTGATCGTGCTCGACCGCGAGACCCACGCGCCCGAACGTTTTGCAGGCCCCTTCGTGGCGGTCTGGATGTCGCTGCTGGTCATTCCGTTCTTCATGTTCATGCCGGACGGCGCGCCGGGCGGATTGTCCTGGAAGCGGGCCGCCGCGGATGTGTTTCTCGGCGAGCTCGTCGCAGGGGAAAAGCGTCATTCGGTGTTTGAACGCGCGCGGGTGTTCCAGCGCTACCTGACCGGTCTGTTCAAGGAGCATCCGCAAACGATGCGCTTTCTGATCGCGCGCACGATCTATGCCGACGCCATGTCGGCGCTGCTGACGCTCGGCGCGGTCTTCGCCAGCACCTTCCTTGGATGGTCGGGGGTGGAAATCCTGTTCTATGGCATCACCGGCGTTCTGTTCGGCGCAGTCGGTGGCTTTGTCGGCGGCTTCCTGGACCGGTGGCTCGGCCCCAAACTGGCGCTCGTCTGGGAAATTTCGGCGCTTGTCATTCTGCTGCTCGTGCAATTGTCGATCACGCCGGAATCGCTGCTGTTCGGTCTCATCCCGAGTGGCACGCCCGTCTGGAACAGCCCGTTCTTCGACACGCTGTCGGACATCACCTACTTCCTGTTCGTGATTCCGGTCGCCATCGCGGTCGTGGCATCGATTTCCTCAAGCCGGTACATGCTGGTGCATATCGCGCCGCGGGAACGGATCGGGGAATTCTTCGGGCTTTATGCCATTGCCGGCACGGTGACCGTCTGGATGGGGCCGGGCATTGTCAGCCTGCTGACATGGATCACCGGCAACCAGCGCGTCGGCATGGGCGGGATCGGGTTCATGTTCCTGATCGGACTGATCGTGCTCTGGAAAGTGAAGGTTTCGAAGATCGCTGACGCGGCGCGCTAGGCCGCCCTCAACCGGGGCAGGTCAGCTGGTCGGGCCGAAGCCCGTCTGGGCGTCACCGTCATCGGTGCGGTTGATCACCGTCACGCGGCGAGGGCGCAGATAGAACGTATCCTTCAGGGTGCGCGAGGTGCTGAGCACCAATCCGATCGAGCTTTCGTACTCGAACTCGACTTCGGACACGATCACCGAGCCGGGGGTGGTGACCAGTCCGGCTGGCACCGTGATCACGGCGTCTTCCGTATACGGCGTCATGTTGAAGCCGTCCGACCAACCCACCCGCGTGATGCCGTCGCCATTGTCGACGACCGAGGTGATGCGCATCCGCGCGTTCTGGGCGGAATAGGGCTGCAAGAGCACATTCGCCGCGTTGTAGAGTTCCTGCATGTCGCTGTCCTGCACGGTCACGAGACGTGCCGTGAGGTCGCCGAGGCTGGACGCGGTCGAGGTGACGCGGCGGTCTGCGCGCATCAGCAGGCTGAGTTCGATGCATCCGAAATAGATCAGGATCATCACCGGCGCGATCAGTGCGAATTCGACCGCCGAGACGCCCTTTTCATTGTACCAGAGGCCCTGGATGCCGCGCCAGCGCGTGCGGCGGGTCAGGCGGTTCAGGATAGAGCGTGGGGACATTGGATCAGCTCCCGAACGGTTCGTTGCGGAACACGGCATTCGCCTGCAGCAGGTGGCGGTTTCCGCCCATGTTGCGCAAAGGCTGGGAAATGTAGGGCGTGATCAGGTCCCACTCGTAGAACACACGAACGGCCACGATATCGTTGGGGCCACCCGGGTCGTAGATGAAATCGGAATCGTCGACGTCACCCGACCCATCAAGCGGGGACCCGACCGGCGAGGAGGCAAAGTCCGAGACCGTGCGCACGTCGATATACAGGCGGGCGTCGCAGTCGAGCATCTCGAACATCTCGTCGCAAACCGACTGGCGGAACTGGACCTGCGTCATGGCGGCTTCCTGCGCCTCACCGGTGCGAAGCGGACGCGCCGCTTCCGACACGGCGTGTTCCATGACGGTCGACATGATGAAGATCATGCAGACTTCGAGCAGTCCGAAAATCAGGAAGAAGAACGGCGCAGCGATCAGCGCAAACTCCACGGCAGCCGCCCCCCGCCGGTCATCGGCAAAGCGCTTCCAGCGCGCAAAAATGCGTGCGGTCAGGCTGAGGGGCTGGGCGCCGGCCATCGGATCATGTTCCCGTAGATTCTGCATCTTCAGAACTATCACGGGCCGGTTTGCGGAGGGTTGCGCCGGTCGTTCAAATTTGACCGATCGGACGGCGCGCACCGGTTCCCTACTTCCCGTCGGTGAGCGATTGGGTCTGCAGCTGCTGGTCGATCAGGGCGGCGAAGTGATCCGGATCGTCCCCGACACTCAGCACGGCCTTGCAGTTCGGCGAGCAATCATAGGTGTAGCTTTCGCCCGCCTTGTTGATGGTGACGAGGTTTGTCGAATTTGTCGTCACCAGGACGTCCGAGTTGTAGATCTGGCGGCCGGACTTGTCGAACACCAGAAGGTTGGTCGAGCCATAGCTCTTGCCGGTGACAAACAGCAGCTGCTCATTGTGAACGGCCACGTCGGCGATGTTCTTGTTGCCAATCACGATGCTCGACGCGGCGCCATTGATGTGGACGGCAACGGTCTTGCTCGCCTCGACGAACAGCTGTTCCGCGCCGGCGGCCGAAGCGAGCGAGAGGGCGGCGGCGCCGAGAACGGCTGCTTTCAGGCGGATCGTCATGGTGCGGAAGCTCCGGCATGTTGGGATGCCGCAATATTCCAGCTTTTAGTTTACTGATTCCTAACCGGGAACCAATCGTTCGCCCACGGCATAGGCCGAGGAGCATCCGGTGTGTGGCCCATTCCGGCCGCGCCGCATCCTACTCTATAATATATGCGGCTTAGCGGTCTCCGGGGGGAGGGGCGCGCAAGCCGGACGGCGTCTTCATGATTGATTCGGACGCGGTAAATGAATCCCTCACGCCGCTTCACGACTTTTCTGAATTCTTCAATCAGATCTGAACCTTGCAGGCGTATACCTGATTTTGTTCCGGGAAGAAAAGTTCAAGCCGGGACATGTCAAAACGCATGATGGGAGTTTCCAAATGTTCGCACGTTTCCTGAAAGACGAGTCTGGCGCAACTGCAATCGAGTACGGTCTGATCGCCGCCCTCATCGCTGTTGCCATCATCGGTGGTGTTACCGCTCTCGGTACCTCGACCGGCAACACGTTCAACAAAGTCGCCGGTTCGATCGCTACGGCGTAATCGACAGCGATCAGGTTGACTGATCACGGAGCCGCCGGGGAACACCCCCGGCGGCTCTTCTGATTCCGGATGTGCTCCGTTCGCGGCGCGAAAGGCTTCATTCAGCCTTTTGGGGCAGCGTGCCCGGAATTGCCGCACCGGAGTCCAGGTCATGTTCCTCATCCTTCTCTCGGGCCTGTTCCTGGCCCTTTGTCTGTTCGCCGCCCTGCACGATGTAAACCGGCTGACGATCCCCAACTGGCTGAACATCACGTTGGCGGTCCTGTTCGTGCCGGCGGCCCTCGCCTCCGGCTTGCCGCTGGAAATGATCGGCGGACACGTTCTGGCCGGCGGCCTCGCCTTCGTCATCGCATTTGGTCTGTTTGCGTTCCGCATCTTCGGGGGAGGGGATGCGAAAATGATTCCTGCGGTGGTCCTCTGGATGGGGCCTGCGGCTTCGCTTCCCTTCGTTTACTGGATGGCGATCATCGGCGGGGCCTGTTCGCTGCTGCTCGTCATTGCCCGCCGCAGCGTTCCGGTGTCGTCCGTGCCCGGATTCATGCGCGCCCCTTTCGAGCCCAAGGCCGGCGTCCCCTATGGCGTGGCCATTGCGGGCGGTGTCCTGATGGCAGGTGGCGCCTCGCCGCTGCTGTCCAGACTTTATGAAGCGATCGGGTTGATCGGTTAACGTTCCTTTAGGTGGCGCATGCGAATTTGCGCCGAATGAAAAGGCTTGCCGTGTCCTGCGCAGGTCTGACGACTTCGAATAAAGGAGTGGCGCCAGATGTCGCCGATGCGTATCATCATCCTTCTCATGGCGCTGGCCGCCGCCGGTGGCGCTGCCTTCTTGGTCATTCAGCTCTCCAAGCCGCAAGTCGTCACCGAGACGGTGACCAAAGAGCAGCTGCTTATCCAGCAGCAGGAAGTTTCCGAAGTCGATGTGCTGACGGTCACCCGGGACTACGCCGTGGGCGAGACGCTCAAGGCCGAAGACCTGACCTGGTCGCCCTGGCCGAAATCGAATGTCGTGGATGGCTTCTATGTCGAGACCACGGTGCCGGCCTCGATCGAGACCCTGACCGGCGCAGTCGTGAAGACCGCTCTCTACAAGGGTGAACCGCTGCTGCCGCAGAAAGTCGTCATGAAGGGTGAGCAGGGACTCCTGTCGGCCATGATGGATCCCGAGATGCGCGCCGTGTCGGTCGAAATCTCGGCCGAATCTGCATCGGGCGGGTTCGTTCTTCCCAATGACCGCGTCGACCTGATCCTAACTTACGAGCAGAAAGCCCAGCCCGAACGGGGCATTTTCGAGCGCACGATGGCGACCACCATCATCAAGAACGTCCGCGTTCTGGCTATCGACCAGAATTTCGCGGAGACGGAGGAGGGTGAAGTCGCCCGCCTTGGCAGCACGGCGACGCTGGAAGTTTCGCCAAGCGAAGCCGAACTTCTGGCCATGGCCCAACGCCTCGGTGAGGTCTCCCTTTCGCTGCGTCCGCTGGATCAATTCGTCAGTGGCACCAGCCGCGATTCCCGCACCGACCTTCTGGAGAGCGATGGCAGCTCCAGCGGATCGGGCATCACGATCATCCGCAATGGCCAACCCGCTCCGGCGGGCGTGGGAGGTAACTAACCATGCGCATACTGAAAATTCTGGCCGTCACGGCAATCCTCGCCGCCGGCCCCGTGATGCCGCTTCCGGCACAAACGGTTCCCAACGGTTTGGGCACGGTGATCACGTCCGCGGGTAACAGCAACGTGTCGCGCGATGTCACGGTGGGTGTGAACAAGTCGGTGATCATCGAACTCGATACACCGGCTTCGGACGTTGTCATCGCCAACCCGGAGATCGCTGACGCTGTCGTGCAGACCTCGAAGCGGATCATTTTCCGCGGCGTGAAGTATGGCCAGACAAGTGCGCTGATCTTTGACCGTTCCGGTCAGACCCTGCTCGACCTGTCTCTGCACGTCGAAACAGACATGGGCGCCCTTGAGCAGACGATTGTCCGGCACGTGCCTGACGCGCGGGTGGCACTCGAAAGCCTGAATGGCAGCATCGTGATGACCGGCTCGGTCGACAGCCTCGCGCAGTCAGATCAGATCCGCAAACTTGTTGCGGCCTATTTTCCGACAGGCGAAGACGCGCCTCAGATCGTCAACATGCTGAACGTGACCGCGCCTGACCAGGTGATGCTGGAAGTGCGCATTGTCGAGATGCAGCGCAATATCATCAAGCAGCTTGGCATCAACATGTCGGGCACGCCGAGCTGGGGTGATTTTGAATCCGCGATCCTGAGTCCGCCTTTCTCGACCTCCGGCACGACTACAGCAGACCTCGCGTTCCCGATTCAGGGCCGGTCGCTCGGCGGTCTTGGTACGGAACTTTCCTACACCAACTATGTAGGCGGGAGTTTCCAGTCTCGCATCGGCGTCGCCATAAGCGCGCTGGAGCGGATCGGAGTCGTCAAGACGCTGGCCGAGCCCAACATGGTCGCCATGTCGGGAGAAAGCGCGAAGTTCCTGGCAGGCGGCGAGTTTCCGGTGCCGGTCGGCCAGGACAACCAGGGCCGGATCACGGTTGAGTTCAAGCCATACGGCGTGGGACTCGGCTTCACACCGATCGTGCTTTCGGAAGGCCGCATTTCGCTGAAGGTTTCAACCGAAGTTTCGGAACTGACATCGCAGGGCGCCTTCCAGGGACAAACCCAGACTGTGGTTGATTCCGACGGTAATACCGTCCTGGTCGAAGGCGTCACGCTGCCTGGCCTGACGGTGCGCCGCGCCGAGTCCACCATCGAGCTGCCCTCAGGCACATCGATGATGATGGCCGGCCTGATCTCGGTCAAAGACCGCCAGAACATCGACCAGGTTCCGGGTTTGAAAAAGCTGCCGATCCTCGGCGCCTTGTTCCAGTCGCGCGACTTCATCTCGGAAGAGAGCGAACTCGTGGTGATCGTCACGCCCTACCTCGTGAACCCGGCCGCGAAGTCGGAGCTTCGTACGCCTGCGGACGGTTTCGCGAATGCATCGGATGCCAAGACGATCTTCTTCGGAAAGCTGAATGAAACCTACGGCCGCGACGGCGCGCCGGTCAAAGCCAACGATTACAAAGCCCCTGTGGGCTTCATGGAAGAGTAGGGGACAGGACATGACCATCGCCTCAAAACAGCACCGCACCTTTCTGGCCCTTGGCGCCAGCCTGCTGAGCCTCGGCGCCTGCGCGAGCCACGCGCCGACGGCCCTTGCGCCCGAGTATCTCGAGGGCACCGTTCTTTCGCGCAACGAAATCGGCGTAACCCAGCGCACCGAGTTTCTCGAGATCGCGATCGATCCCGCCGCCAGCGAATTGTCGAGCGCCGACCGCGCACGGATCGAGAAGTTCATCGGCGTCTACACTCAGAAGGGGCACGGACCTCTCGTGCTGTCTCTGCCGGCGGCAAGCTCCAACCCCCAGCTAGCGGTCACCGCGACGGCTGATGCCCGCGCCATCGCCTGGGAAAAGGGCGTCCAGTATGAAGAGATTTCCGGGGAAGCGCACGGCGCCGGCAGCGCGGTGTCGCAGCCACTGATCCTTGCCTTCCAGGTTTATGACGCCGTTCCTCCCGAGTGCGCCTCGAAGGCATCGGTCGATTTTGCCGACGTCGCTTCAAATAACAACCTTCCGACGTTGGGCTGTTCGGTGCGTACCAATCTCGCCGCGATGATTGCCGATCCGGCAGATCTGCTCGGCGGCCGGGCGCTCGATTCCGCCGATGCGGTCCGGCGTGAGGTCATTCTGGAGAAGTTCCGCGCCGGGGAACCGACAGGGGCTGTGCGGACGTCGCAGGAGTCCGGCGCCATTTCGCAGGCAGTGGATTAAGCCGGCAAGTCCGGCAACAGGAGTACGCGTATGATCGGCAAGGAAACCGCATTGTTTGAGGACGACTTCGGAACGGAGTTCGAGGACGTCTTTGGCGACGGCACGCTGACTGGGGCGAATGACAGCGCCCCGGTCGATCCGTTCGCGCCTCTTGAAGAGCAGCCTGTTCAGCCGGTTACAGATTTCGCGGCGAAACCGGTATCTCCAGCCGCGTTTTCGTACGCGGCCAGCGAGCCGTCCGGCGGCGATGCCATTCTGCCGGCCATCTCGATCAAGTTGTTCTATGAGCGCGAAGAAACCCGCGCACTGGTGGAGCTTTGCGCCCAGGATCGCCGGATGGGCCGCGCCACGGTCGAATGCATTCCAGGCGGCATTCCTGCCGCTGTTTCGGATTTGCGGTCAAATGCGACACCGAACCTTCTGATGGTCGAGTCTTCGGCGCAGGCCAGTCAGGTCCTGCACGAAATCGATACGTTGGCGGAGCATTGCGACGAGCACGTCAAGGTTCTCGTCATCGGCGCGGTGAACGACATCACGCTGTATCGCCAGCTCGTGGCGCGCGGTGTATCGGAATATCTCGTTCCGCCGTTCCAGCCGCTTCAGATCATCCGCTCCATCTCGAGCCTGTTTGCTGACCCGAGCGCGCCGTTTCTCGGCAAGCAAATCTCGGTTGTCGGCGCCAAGGGCGGCGTAGGGGCCTCCACGATTGCCCACAACCTCGCCTGGGCCC
Source organism: Hyphomonas sp. (assembly GCA_041739025.1). Lineage (GTDB taxonomy): Bacteria > Pseudomonadota > Alphaproteobacteria > Caulobacterales > Hyphomonadaceae > Hyphomonas. The sequence goes on along the minus strand of JBGSOU010000205.1, from coordinate 4,480 downwards.
TTGCTGAAAACACCCATGTCAACACGACGCTGGTGGACCTTGACCTGTCGTTCGGCACCACGGCGCTCGATTTCAACCAGGATACACCGCAGACGGTCGCGGACGCCTTGCTCGCGCCGGAACGCGCCGACAATTCGGTGATCGAACGCCTGTTGACGCGTGCCACCGAACGGCTTTCGCTGTTCACGGCGCCCGCCAACATCAACCAGATCATCGACATCCCGGACGAGTCCTATTCGACGGTCATCGAAAGCGTGCGCCGAAACGTTCCCTATATGGTGCTCGACCTGCCGCACGTCTGGAGCCACTGGGTCCGCAACATGCTGATCGCCTCTGATGAAGTGATCATCGTCTGCCAGCCGGATCTCGCGTCGCTGCGCAATGGCAAGAACATGATCGATCAACTCAAGGGGCACCGCGTCAATGATCATGCCCCGCGCCTCGTGCTGAACATGTGCGGCGTGCCGAAGCGCCCGGAGATTCCGGTGAAGGACTTTGCCGCCGCAATCGGTGTGGATCCGGACATCATCGTGCCGTTCGAACCGGAAGTGTTCGGCATGGCGGCCAACAATGGCCAGATGATTTCGGAAACCTCGCCCACGGCCAAATCCTCGATGGCGATCGACCAGTTGGCCTGCCTGCTGACAGGGCGCGCGGTCCAGCAGGCCGAGAAATCTTTCATCAAGAAACTTCTGGGCAAGTAAGCCGGGTTCGACGCAACGGGTAGCAATATGGCCTTCGGAAAACGCTCCGGCTCAACGGCAACAGCACTTGCAAGCGCGCCGGCCGCTCCGGTGCAGAAGCCGGCCGTTCAAAGCGCGGCTGCACCAGCGGCGGCTCCATCGTCTGCCGCGCCCAAGCCTGCGCCGGCTGCGCCCGCCGTCAAGCTCAAGGCGCCGGAAATCAAGCCGGAGCCCGTCCGCAAGGTCAACCAGCATTCCGAGCAGTACTACAATACCAAGACGACGATCTTCAATGCGCTGATCGATACCATCGACCTGTCGCAGCTCGCCCAGCTCGACACTGAAAGCGCGCGTGAAGAGATTCGCGACATCGTCGTCGAGATCATCAGTATCAAGAATGTCGTGATGTCGATCTCCGAGCAGGAATACCTGCTGGACGACATCTGCAACGATGTGCTCGGCTATGGTCCGCTGGAGCCGCTTCTGGCGCGCGACGACATCGCCGACATCATGGTGAATGGCGCCGATACGACCTATATCGAGGTCAACGGCAAGATCGAGCGTACCAACATCCGGTTCCGCGACAACGCACAGCTGATGAACATCTGCCAGCGCATCGTGAGCCAGGTCGGCCGCCGCGTGGACGAAAGTTCGCCGATTTGCGACGCGCGTCTTCTGGACGGCTCGCGTGTGAACGTCATCGCCCCGCCGCTGGCGATCGACGGGCCGACGCTCACCATCCGCAAATTCAAGAAGGACAAGCTGAAGCTTCAGGACCTGGTAAAGTTCGGCTCCATCAGCGAAGCCGGCGCAGAAGTTCTTCGCATCATCGGTCACAGCCGTTGCAACGTTCTGATTTCCGGTGGTACGGGCTCGGGCAAGACAACGCTGCTCAACTGTCTGACGGCGTTCATCGAGCCCGGCGAACGCGTCATCACCTGCGAAGACTCCGCCGAACTCCAGCTTCAGCAGCCGCACGTCGTGCGTCTCGAAACACGCCCGCCGAACATCGAAGGTTCGGGCGAAGTGACGATGCGCGAACTTGTCAAAAACTGTCTGCGCATGCGTCCCGAGCGGATCATCGTGGGCGAGGTTCGCGGGCCCGAGGCATTCGACCTTCTTCAGGCCATGAACACCGGCCATGACGGTTCGATGGGAACCCTCCACGCCAACTCCCCGCGAGAAGCGCTCAGCCGCGTCGAATCGATGATCACGATGGGCGGCTTCTCCCTGCCGGCCAAAACCATCCGTGAAATGATTGTCGGATCAATTGATGTCGTCGTGCAGGCTTCGCGCCTGCGCGATGGTTCGCGCCGCATCATGTGCATTACGGAAGTGCTGGGCCTCGAAGGTGATACGATCGTGCTTCAGGACATCCTCAAGTACGAGATCGACGGCGAAGACGACAATGGCAAGATTGTCGGCCGCCATCGCGGCATGGGAATCGGGCGTCCGCGCTTTTGGGAGCGCGCATCCTATTACAACATGGAACGCGAACTGGCGGCTGCGCTCGATTCGCTGAACGGCGCATGATGCACCAGACCTTGATCATCATTATCGTGGCGGCACTCGCCTTTGTGGCCATCGTCGGCATCGGCTTCACGCTGACCACCGGGCAGGACGATGTCGCCAAGAAGCGCGCACGCGAGATCGGGGCAGGGCGCATCGTGCCGAACGCCAAGGCGAACGGCAAGGCGGCCGATGACGCGGTGCGCCGCAGGGCGAAGACCCAGGAGATGCTGGAGAACCTGCGCAAGCAGGACAAGGAGCGCCGCAAGATCACGGCGGCGCGGGATATCGCCTCCAAGCTGACCCAGGCCGGCCTCGAGCTTCCCGTGCCGATGTTCTGGGTCATGTCGGTGGTCGCGGGCGCGGTGTGCGCGGGTGTCGTGTGGATGTCGGGTGCAGACGGCCTCGTCATCAGCGGCATCAGCTTCAAGAGCCGCCCGATCCTGTGCGGCGCGGCGTTCTTTGCCGGCACGTTTGGTCTGCCCCAGTTCGTGCTGAACACGATGATCAAGGGCCGGCACAAGAAGATGATCAACCAGTTTGCAGATGCGCTGGATGTGATCGTGCGCGGCGTCAAGACCGGCCTGCCGCTCGGCGAGTGTATCCGCATCATCGGCAAGGAAAGCCCCGAACCGTTGAAGACCGAGTTCCTCACCTTCGCGGACAACCTCGCGATGGGCTCGGGCCTCGACCGGGGCCTCGCCCAACTCTACAAGCGCATGCCGCTGCAGGAAGTGAACTTCTTCGCCATCGTGCTGATGATCCAGGCCAAGGCGGGCGGCAACCTGTCCGAGGCGCTTGGGAACCTCTCCACCGTGATCCGCTCGCGCAAGATGATGCGCGAGAAGGTCAACGCCCTGTCGTCGGAAGCCAAGGCGTCGGGATTCATCATTGGTTCCCTGCCGTTCGCCGTCGGCGTCATGGTCTTCATGACAACGCCGGAATACATCATGGAATTGTTCCGTACCGAGACGGGGCATGTGATCCTCGCGATGGCCGCCGGCATGATGGGCGCGGGCATCACCGTCATGCGCAACATGATCAACTTCGACATGTAGGGGCGGGCCGAAAGTGTATGAGATCCTTCTATCCTTCACGAAGCCCGAGACGCTGGCGGCTTATCTCGTCGCGGCCGCAGTATTCGGCACGTTCCTGACGATCGCCTTGCCCTATCTGCAGGGCAACAAGCTTGAAACGCGCCTCAAGGCGGTGGCCACCCAGCGCGAGAAGCTGCGCAAGCAGAGTCGCGCGGCCCTCGAGAAGAAAGGCCTGCGCCGCAAGGACGATTCCGTCGTCGGCAACATTTCCTCGAAGCTGAACCTGGCCAAGGCACTGGAAGACCCGAACGTCGTCAAGCTGATGAACCAGGCCGGCCTGCGCGGTCCGGGTCCGATCTCGGCGTTCTACTTTGCCCGGATGGCGCTGCCCTTCGTCGGTGCGATCCTGACCTTCCTCTACATCTTCTTCGTCAACGATCATGGCCTGAACCCGACCATGAAGTATGGCTCGCTCGCCTTCGGCGCAGCCGCCGGCTTCTACGCGCCCAACCTGTATATCTCGAACATCGCGCAGAATCGCCAGAAGTCTTTGATGCGCGCCTTTCCCGACTCGCTGGACATGCTTCTGATCTGCGTCGAGGCCGGCATGTCGATCGAGATGGGATTCCAGAAGGTGAGCCAGGAAATCGGCTCGGCGTCGCCGGAACTCGCCGAGGAATTCGGCATCACGGTGGCGGAATTGTCCTACCTGCCGGACCGCCGGCAGGCCTATGAAAACCTCGCCATCCGCACCGGTCATGAAGGCGTGAAGGCGGTCTGCATGGCGCTCGGGCAGGCTGAACGCTATGGCACGCCGCTGGGCGACGCGCTGCGCATGATGGCAAAGGAAAACCGCGAAATGCGGATGTCCGAAGCCGAGAAAAAGGCCGCGGCGCTGCCCGCCAAGCTGACGGTGCCGATGATTCTTTTTTTCCTGCCGGTCCTGTTCCTCGTCGTGCTGGGCCCGGCCTATATCAAATACCAGAAGATGCAGGAAAAGAACGCCGTTGCCCCCCAGGTCACCGAGCGCGTCGTGTCCGACCGTACCTATGCCTGAGCCGTCCGGGCGGGGCTTTCCCCGCCCGCGGTCGCCCGCTAGACGGTGGGCATGAGCCTCAAACCCGCCGCCTTGGAAACACTCGCCCGTTTCGGTCTCGGTCCGGCCGCCACCGGCGCGCTGGCCTGCCGCACGCCGGTCACCGGCGAAGTCCTCACCCATATCGATATCACCTCGCTTGACGCGGCCGAGGC